>NZ_BPRG01000182.1:0-2286 GCF_036984265.1 Pseudonocardia sp. D17
AGTGGAACTGATCGAAGCCCTTCATATGGATCGTGTGCTTGATCCAGGACTCACCCGCGACCAGGACGCGCAACGGCGGGAAACTCAGGATGTCGGGCACATGCCCTCCTCTTCCGAGTAAACGTTTCTACTTGGGACGTACCTGTCGCCTGGTTCGCGGCCTTACCGAGCTGAAAATAGCCAGATCCAGGAGAACCGACAAGGCCCAAGGAACGTTTCCACCGGACACCAGAGGCCGAGCGGCTGGACGATGTGCCGCCGGGGCGCGACCCGGGGCCTCGTAAACCGGACGGCCGGTCGGGAGGCGCCGGGTCGTCACCCCGTACGCAATCACGATCGGATGCACGTAAGCCTGCCGAACAGACGCGCGGTGACTCTGCGCACTCTGGAGCCCAGACGCGCAGCCCCAGCGACCCGCCGGGCGCTTCGTCACCGCTGGTGTTCGCGCGCACGACCGATCGGCTGTTGACAGACCGTCGAGGGATGCCCATACTCAGTCGCCATATTGGACGTTTGTTCAAAGTAGTCCGGGAGGCTCGGCGGGGCGGTGAGTTCGTCAGGAAGTCCGACCCGTGACGCACACCGAGGTGGTCGCCATGTGCAGGTCGGTTCAACGCGAAGGGTGGGATCCTCACGTGGTCCGTAGGCCCAGGGAGCTGCAGCGCGCTGCTCAGCCAGTGCGTTCGGCCGATGAGGCGCGTGCGTCAGGTGGGCTGGTCGTGGTCGCCGATGACCATGTCCGCGAGAACGGGGGCGATCTGATCGCGGCAGGCTTTCTGATCACCGTGAACGCGGTGACCCTCATGGTGCGGCACACAATCGGCATCCCGTGTGCTCCGATGCCTGCCGCCCTCGTCCGGGGACGGGAACCCGGCGACATGGTCCCGGATGACGGTTCGCCCGGTTCGCCGCCGATATGCGCTGCTCAGTGCGGTGAGTGGTCGGTGCAGCTGTTGTCGTGTGCCGAGCGCCTTGCTTCGTCGATCGCTCAGATCGAGGTGGGTGGCTCGGCCAGCACGTCGTCCGACGGTTCCCACCACATCTTCTGACCGGTCGGGTGCCCGACCGCCTACGGTTCAAGGAGACGCTCATGTTGCTCGACCCCCTCGAAGTCCGGGGCCTGGAGCTGCCGAATCGGGTCGTCATGGCACCGATGTCGCAGCGCTCCGCTGACGAGACCGGGTGCGCGAATAGTTGGCATCTGGTGCACTACGGCTCGCGCGCGGTCGGTGGTGTCGGGCTGGTGATGATCGAGGACTCCGCGGTCTCGCCCGAGGGCCGCGGCCACAGCGGTGCTCTGGGTCTCTACACCGACGAGCAGGCCGCGGCGCTGGCGCCCATCGTGGAGTTCTGCCACGAGCAGGGGGCCAAGGTCGGTGTGCAGCTCGGGCACACCGGGCGGAAGGCCTTCGCCGACGGCGACGCGCTCAACCCGGTCGTGGGTGCTACCGGGGCACCCTTCAACGCCTCGAGCCACCAGCCCCACACGCTGACCGACGAGGAGATCGGCGACCTGGTCGCTGCGTTCGAGCAGGCCGCAGCCAGGGCGAGTCAGGTCGGCGTCGACGTGATCGAGATCCACGCCTCGCACGGGTACCTCATTCACGAGTTCCTCTCGCCGCTGACCAACCACCGCTCAGGCCCGTACGGCGGCGGCCCCGAGGCCAACAGTCGCGTCCTGCTGGAAATCGTGGAACGGGTACGCGCAACCTGCGGGCCGGGAATGCCGCTGTTCGTCCGGCTGGCGATCGACGACCTCGCCGACGGCGGCTGGCATGCCGACGACGCCATCCCGGTCATCAATCAGCTCAGCCGGGCCGGCTGCGATGCCATCGACGCCGCGGCCGGCGGCGCGGTCGAGGGCGCGTCATCGTTCGAGATCCCGGTCGACTTCCGCGACCTCGCCGCACAGGTCCGCGAACGCACTGGTGTGCCGACCATCGTCGCCGGCGGCATCAGCAGCGCAGAAGCAGCCGAAGCCGCGCTCGCCGGCGGGGACTGCGACCTCGTCGCGATCGGACGGCTCCTGCTCACCAACCCCTTCTGGGTCAACTCCCTGAAGGAGTCGGCACAGGCCAGATGACCACACCCACGCACGACCGCCCTCGACGCCCGAGCGCACCCTGCTACCCGGCCATTCCCGAGCGCTGGTCTGCGGGGCGTCGGATTCGACCTCGTCCGTTCCTTCCTCGTCACACACGGTTCTCGATAATGGAGTGAGTCATGGCATTGAAGTTCTGGGTGACGACGCCCTTCTTCTACTCGGACATGGATCGCCCGTGGGGC
>NZ_BPRG01000183.1:0-1766 GCF_036984265.1 Pseudonocardia sp. D17
CTCCGCGATCCGGCCGGACATCATCGTGCGGGCCGGGCTCTCGATGCTCACAGCAGTACCTCCGAGTCAGTCGGGAGTGGTGCCGCGCACGCCCGACGATACGTCAGACAATTCGGCACCGGAAGGGACGGCGAGATGATGCGCGGTCCGCTCCTGGAAGACCCGCGCCGCGCGCAGCGCCGTGGCCTCCTGGTGCGGCGGCGCCATGAGCTGGGCGGACACGGGCAGGCCGTCGGGCGCGAAGCCCGTCGGCACGGCGAGCCCCGGTGCACCCGTGAGGTTGCCGAGCATCGTCGACCGCGACTGGGCCGCGTAGAGCGGGAACTCCTCCCCGTCGACGACGACCGTCGCCTCCGGAAGCCGTGGCGCGGTGGAGGGGCACGTCGGCACGAGGACGAGGTCGGCGTGGGCGAAGACCTCGTCGAGCTCGCGCTGCAGCCGCACCCGGAACTGCTGGGCCAGCAGGTAGTCGACGGCGGGCGTCGCGATCCCCTGGCTGATCCGGGACACGAGCACAGGGTCGTACTCCGACCAGCGCGCGGCGTTGACGCGGTGCACGCTCGCGGCCTCGACCCACACGATCCGGTAGCCGATCGCGAGCACCTCCGAGGCGCTCGGGATGTCCGCGTCGACGATCTCGGCGCCGGCGTCGGCGAGGACCCCGGCCATCTCGTCGATCCCGGAACGGACGGCGCCGTCGCACATCTCCGTCAGATACCCGCCGACGACGGCCACCCGCACACCGCGCAGGTCGTCACCGGTCGCGGGTATGAAGGGCGGCAGCGCGGTCGCGCGCGGGTCGACGCCGTCGGGGCCGCGCAGCAGCCCGAAGAGCAACTCGACGTCGCGGGCGCTGCGGCACAACGGGCCCACGGTCTCGGCGGTCCAGGAGAGCGGGATGACGCCGGTCCGCGGGATCGCTCCGCTCGTCGGTTTCAGGCCGGTGAGCCCGCACCAGGCCGACGGCAGCCGCACCGAGCCGCCGACGTCGGTGCCCAGCCCGAACGGCACCGCCCGCGCCGCCACCGCTGCCGCCGTCCCCATCGACGAGCCGCCCGCCCACCGCTGCGGGTCCCACGGGTTGCGGGTGGTACCGAAGCGGGGCGGGTTGGGGCCACCGACGGCGAACTCCGTCGTCGTGTCCTTGCTGACGGCGATCGCGCCCGCCGCCTCCAGCCGGCGCACGA
This sequence comes from Pseudonocardia sp. D17, assembly GCF_036984265.1. Classification (NCBI taxonomy): domain Bacteria; kingdom Bacillati; phylum Actinomycetota; class Actinomycetes; order Pseudonocardiales; family Pseudonocardiaceae; genus Pseudonocardia; species Pseudonocardia sp. D17. The sequence goes on from NZ_BPRG01000183.1 coordinate 1,188, forward strand.
CCTCGGCACTGCGGGCCGCAGGGGCGTCGTCGCAGACCCAGGAGCCGCCGGTGGTGGGGACGCCGGCGACGTCGATGACGTCCTTCACCGCGAACGGGACGCCCTCCAACACCCGCGGGGTGCCGGAGGCCCAGCGCCGGGCGGACTCCTCGGCCGCGGCGAGCGCGCGGTCGTCGAGGAAGGCGATCGTGGTGTTCAGCGCCTCGTGCACGTCGCGCAGCCGGGCCAGCGAGCCGGCGACCGTCTCCCGCGGGTCGGCGCCTGCGCGGTACGCCTCGAGGAAGTCGTGGGTGTCGCCGTTCATCGGCGGAGCCAGGCGTCGCCGTGCGCGGGGTCGACGGGCCATCCGGCGTCGAGAAGCGGGTCGGTGCGCAGCCGCGCCGCGGCGGGCTCGGCGGCCTCCACCGCCGCGCGCATCTCCGCGATCTGCGCGTCGTCGAGGTGGTAGCCGAGACGTTCGGCGAGCGCCCCGAGATCGGCGGGTGCCACCCGTTCGCTACAGCGACCATCGGCACTCACGAGATCACGGCCTTGCCCGCGAGCAGCGACTTCGCGACGACGGTGCGCAGCACGTCGTTG
>NZ_BPRG01000184.1:0-245 GCF_036984265.1 Pseudonocardia sp. D17
GCTAGTTTCCGTTGCTGGGGACGATACGGCCGGCGAAGGTGATCGCGAAGGCGTTCAGCGCCGGTTTCCACCGCATCGCCCACCTCGCCCGCCCTTTCCCGGTCGGGTCGAGCGAGCGGGTGACCAGGTAGAGGCACTTCAGCGCGGCCTGCTCGGTCGGGAAGTGACCGCGGGCCTTGACCGCGCGCCGGTAGCGGGCGTTGAGCGACTCGATGGCGTTGGTGGAGCAGATGACCTTGCGGATC
>NZ_BPRG01000185.1:0-890 GCF_036984265.1 Pseudonocardia sp. D17
TTCACCAGCGAATCGGTGACCGAGGGACACCCGGACAAGATGTGTGACGCGATCAGCGACTCCGTCCTCGACGCGCTGCTCGCCCAGGACCCGCGCAGCCGGGTCGCGGTCGAGACGCTCGTCACGACCGGTCAGGTCCACGTCGCGGGTGAGGTCACCACGAGTGCCTACGCCGACATCCCCACGCTGGTCCGCGAGAAGATCCTGGAGATCGGCTACGACTCGTCGGCCAAGGGTTTCGACGGCAACTCCTGCGGCGTGAACGTCGCGATCGGTGCGCAGTCCGCCGACATCGCACAGGGCGTCGACACGGCCTACGAGTCGCGCGTCGAGGCCAGCGAGGACGAGATCGCCCGCCAGGGCGCGGGTGACCAGGGCCTGATGTTCGGCTATGCCAACACCGACACCCCCGAGCTGCTGCCGCTGCCGATCGCGCTGGCGCACCGGCTGGCCCGCCGGCTCACCGAGGTCCGCAAGTCCGGCGTGCTGCCCTACCTGCGCCCGGACGGCAAGACCCAGGTCACGATCGAGTACGACGGCGACAAGGCCGTCCGTGTCGACACCGTCGTGGTGTCCAGCCAGCACGCGGCCGACGTCGACCTCGACGCGCTGCTGGCCCCCGACATCCGCGAGCACGTCGTCGAGCCCGAGCTGGCGCGCGCGGGGCTGGACGCCGAGGGCGCCAGGCTGCTGGTCAACCCCACGGGCCGGTTCGTCGTCGGGGGCCCGATGGGCGACGCGGGGCTGACCGGGCGCAAGATCATCGTCGACACGTACGGCGGGTTCGCCCGCCACGGCGGCGGCGCGTTCTCCGGCAAGGACCCGTCGAAGGTCGACCGCTCGGCCGCCTACGCGCTGCGCTGGGTCGCCAAGAACGCCGTCGCGGCCGG
>NZ_BPRG01000186.1:0-187 GCF_036984265.1 Pseudonocardia sp. D17
CCGAAACCTCCTGCTGCCGTGACTCCACCTTGCGCCCGGACGTCATCAGCTGCAGATAGTCCAGGATGATCAGCTTGAGGTCGTTGCGCTGCTTGAGCCGGCGCGCCTTGGCCCGGATCTCCATCAACGTCAGGTTCGGCGAGTCGTCGATGAACAACGGCGCCTCGGAAATCTCCGACATACGCCG
>NZ_BPRG01000187.1:0-367 GCF_036984265.1 Pseudonocardia sp. D17
GCGAGGTCGGTGAAGCGGCTGTAGTGCAGCTGGTGCGCGACGGTGATCGTGCTGGTCGGGCCGTTACGTGCTTGGCCAGGATCAGGTCGGCCTCGCCCGCACGCGGATCGTCGCGCTCGAACGCATCGGGCCGGTGCAGCAGGATCACCATGTCCGCGTCCTGCTCGATCGAGCCCGACTCACGCAGGTCCGACAACATCGGACGCTTGTCGTTGCGCTGCTCCGGCCCACGGTTGAGCTGGCTCATCGCCACCACCGGCACCTCGAGCTCCTTGGCCAGCAACTTGATCTGCCGGGAGAACTCCGAAACCTCCTGCTGCCGTGACTCCACCTTGCGCCCGGACGTCATCAGCTGCAGATAGTCCAG
>NZ_BPRG01000188.1:0-687 GCF_036984265.1 Pseudonocardia sp. D17
CGGCTTTGCCGTTGGTCCACGGGCAGCGGGCTTGGTGGGGCGGTGGGCGATGCCGAGCTCGGCGAGTGTGGCGGCGAACAGGCGACTCTTGCGGTAGGCCCAGGCGTTGTCGGTCATGATCCGCTCGACGGTGACCCCGTAGTTGCCGGCGAACCAGGCGGTGGCGCGGCGGACGAACCCGGCGCAGGCGTGCTGGTTCTCCCCGCCCTCAGCAAGACTGATGACCTCGACGTAGGCCAGCCGGGAGTGGTCGTCGACCGCGACGTGAACGTAGTCGTAGCCCACCCGCGGCCCGGAGCGGGCAGCCCGGGACTGGGCGGAGTCGCGGCCGTGGGCTCGCCAGCCGCCGCCGTCGCGGATGTGGCCGAGCTTTTTCACATCGACGTGCACGAGCTCGCCGGGGCGGGCCCGCTCGTAGCGGCGCCACCGGTTCGGGCCGTGCACCCGAGTGGCCGGATCGGTCTCCCGGAGCTGTTGCCCGGTAGGCGGGTCGAGGTCGCGCAGCCGCGAGATCCCGAGCCGGACCAGCACGTTATGCACCCCGGCCGCGGAGACCCGAGTGCCGTCCTCGCGGCGCAACTCGAAGGCGATCCGGTCCGGGCCGAGCTGGCGATCGCGGCGCAGCCGCTCGATCCGGGCCTCCAGCTCCGGCGGGGTACGCCGCGGCGAGCGGCGGGGCCGCGAGGA
>NZ_BPRG01000189.1:0-774 GCF_036984265.1 Pseudonocardia sp. D17
GGGGCTCTCAGGGGCTCTCAGGGGCTCTCACTGACCTCGGGAACCACCCGCGGCCCAGGACAGTATCGACGTCCACAGAACCGCATAGTGCTCCCACTCCACGAACTCCGGCGGAGCCCAGTGCGGAGCAAGGTCCGAGGCGAAAGCCACAGACCGACCCCGGCCGTACTCCCCCACCACCAGCAACGGGTCATCACCAGCCCGCGCCACCACGGTGGAACCCTCCTTCGGGAACGTCCGGTTGTAGCCCAGCAACATCGGCCACTCCGCCGGCGTGCCGCCCAACACCGGGTGAGCCGGATCGCACACGTCCACCTTCAACCCGTCAGAAACCTCAACCCGGTCGTCGGTGGCCATCAAGCCCACCGGCAACACCTCCGCCAACGGGCTCATCCCATAACGCGCCTTCCCGTCGATCCCGGTGAACGACAGGTACCCCCCGACCATCACCAGCCCACCACCACGGCCCACATAATCCGCCACCAGCGAGAGCTTGTTCGGAGACTTCTCCGAACGCAGGAACGTCTCGTCCGGCAACAGGAACGAGTTCGACCCGATATCGGAGATCACAACCACGTCGAACGCGTCGAGCGCCTCCGCCGACTTCGGGAACAACGCACTGATCTCGTGTCCCCGCACATACGTCAACTCATGACCCGCCGCCCGCACACAGTCCAGGAAGACACCGGCGCCCTCCTCATACTCGGTGGAGTGGAACTGATCGAAGCCCTTCATATGGATCGTGTGCTTGATCCAGGACTCACCCGCGACCAG
>NZ_BPRG01000190.1:0-134 GCF_036984265.1 Pseudonocardia sp. D17
ACGATCCTCGGTGGCGTCAACTTCATCACCACGATCGTCTGCCTGCGCGCGCCCGGCATGACGATGTTCCGGATGCCGATCTTCACGTGGAACATCTTCGTGACGGCCATCCTGATCCTCATCGCGTTCCCGGT
>NZ_BPRG01000191.1:0-855 GCF_036984265.1 Pseudonocardia sp. D17
CCATGATCGACCGCCTCGTCCACCACGCCGAGGTCCTCACCCTCACCGGCGACTCCTACCGCACCCGCCAACGCCGCGAGCTCCTCGCCAAACAGAACCGCGCCGACCGAGACTGACAACCATCCGAGGGGTCAAGATTCAGAGTCCCCAGAGAGGTCAATTTTCAAGATCCGTTGACACGGCGCGGCCTCGTCGGGAGCAGCGGCTCCACCACCGCCCACAGCTCGTCGCTCACCAATCGCTCGACACAAGATCGTCTCGACATCGCCGAGCATGATCAGCTACCAGCGCGACTCCACATAGGATTAACACGCCGACTTCTGAAACGACGTCTTATCGCCCGCGGCTTCAGGTTGCCCTCGATCCGCGTCCACCGGGTGGGGGGATGTACCCGATACAGCATCGACGCCTCGCCGGCGAACCCGTCCCGGCCGTGTTCGTCCTCGTAGGTTCCCTCCGGCCACCCGGTGCGTCCCTGCTTCGACGTGGTGCCCTTGGCGTGCCGAATGATCATCGCGATGCACTTCCCTCCGCACGTGAGGCCCATCGCAAGCCGTCCGCCGCTCGTCGCCTGCGAACGCTGATGCGGACCGACTGACATCTGGACCGGGCTTGCATCCGCCACGACGGGCGATAATCGCTCAGCGTGGGCGTATTTCGCACTACAGACTATGGCATGGATCACTGCTGATGTCTATGGATCAATGCACTCCCGCCTCAGGGCCGCACTTGCGGCCGTCGGCGGCATGCGGATCCGTAGACCGGCCCTGGCGCAACCAAGGCAGGGAGAGGGCTAGTGCCTCGTCAGGCAACGTTCGGTAGGTAATCGGGCCTGCGGATCCTGGACTCGGGAGC
>NZ_BPRG01000192.1:0-214 GCF_036984265.1 Pseudonocardia sp. D17
TCCCGGCCAGCGCGGCCCGGTCCGGCACCCGCGGCCGGCCGGTCCGTCCCCGCTTCGGCCGGCGCGGCCTCGTCGGGAGCAGCGGCTCCACCACCGCCCACAGCTCGTCGCTCACCAATCGCTCGACACAAGATCGTCTCGACATCGCCGAGCATGATCAGCTACCAGCGCGACTCCACATAGGATTAACACGCCGACTTCTGAAACGACGTCT
>NZ_BPRG01000193.1:0-315 GCF_036984265.1 Pseudonocardia sp. D17
GGTAGCGGACCTCGCCGGGTTTGACCATGTTGGTGGAGAAGAACAGGGCGTGCGGGATCGTGCCTGCGGCGATCTCGGAGGCCCGCACGACCGCGGCGTAGCGGGCGATCCCGGCGCCGGTGGAGGAGCCGTTGTGTTCGCGGCCGTCACCGTCGAGCGGGGTGGCGGCGCCCCAGTTCGCGGCCAGCCCCGAGCCGGTCTTCTTGGTGACCCACAGGTTGACCACGGTGTCGGTGGTCGGGTCGGCGATCGCGACGTGGCCGTCGGAGCCGGGTGGGATTTTCAGGTTCGCCGGGACCGGCACCTTCACCCCGG
>NZ_BPRG01000194.1:0-407 GCF_036984265.1 Pseudonocardia sp. D17
TGTTCGGCTACAAGGGCCTGATCTACGCGACGATCTCCATCGCGGCCCTGTCGGTCGCGGTGTGGGCGCACCACCTCTACGCCACCGGCGCGGTGCTGCTGGCGTTCTTCTCCTTCACGACGTTCCTCATCGCGATCCCGACGGGTGTCAAGTTCGTCAACTGGATCGGCACGATGTGGAAGGGCAAGCTGACGTTCGAGACGCCGATGCTGTTCTCCGTCGGCTTCCTGGCGACGTTCCTGTTCGGTGGTCTGACGGGCATCCTGCTGGCCTCGCCGCCGCTGGACTTCCACGTGTCCGACAGCTACTTCGTGGTGGCGCACTTCCACTACGTGCTGTTCGGGACGATCGTGTTCGCCACCTATGCCGGGATCTACTTCTGGTTCCCGAAGATGACCGGCCGGATG
>NZ_BPRG01000195.1:0-218 GCF_036984265.1 Pseudonocardia sp. D17
GCCCCTCGGCGCGCCAGCGGGTGTGCCACTTGTGCAGGCACTGCCGGGAGATCCCGGCCTCGGCGGCGACGTGGGCTTTCGGGCGGCCGGCGTCGACACGCAGACACAACCGGCGCTTGCCTTCCATGGTCAGCGGGGCATTACGGTGCGGCATTGAGGACCTCCGGGGTCCGACGGTGTGGTTCCTCGACAGCTCCACACCTCGCCCGGAGGTCCTC
>NZ_BPRG01000196.1:0-245 GCF_036984265.1 Pseudonocardia sp. D17
GCTAGTTTCCGTTGCTGGGGACGATACGGCCGGCGAAGGTGATCGCGAAGGCGTTCAGCGCCGGCTTCCACCGCGTCGCCCACCTGGCCCGGCCTCGTCCGGTGGGGTCGAGCGAGCGGGTGACCAGGTAGAGGCATTTCAGGGCGGCCTGTTCGGTCGGGAAGTGCCCGCGAGCCTTGATCGCGCGCCGGTAGCGGGCGTTGAGCGACTCGATGGCGTTGGTGGAGCAGATGACCTTGCGGATC
>NZ_BPRG01000197.1:0-1772 GCF_036984265.1 Pseudonocardia sp. D17
AGGGCCAGCCGCCGGCGCAGGGCCAGCCGCCGGCGCAGGGCCAGCCGCCGGCGCAGGGCCAGCCACAGGTTCAGGGCCAGGAGGCCGGTCCGTGGGGACAGCAGCAGCCGCCGACGCAGTGGGACCAGCAGCAGTGGGGGACGCAGCCGGGCTGGGGGCAGCAGCCGCCGCAGCAATGGTCCCCGCCGGCGCAGGACGCGCAGCCGGTGTGGGACCCGCAGCGCGGGCAATGGGTGCACCCGGCGTGGTTGCAGCAACAGCCCGCCCAGCCGTACCAGCAGCCCGCCCAGCCGTACCAGCAGCCCGGGACCGCTGCTCAGCAGCAGTACCCGCAGCAGAACCCGTACGCGCAGCCGGGCCAGTACCCGCAGCAGAACCCGCACCCGCAGGCAGGCCAGTACCCGCAGCAGGGGCAGTACGGGCAGCCGGGCCAGTACGGGCAGCAAGGCGTCCCGACCGAACAGCAGACCGGCCAGCAGTGGGCTCAGCCACAGGCGGGAGGCTGGGCACAACCGGCTGCCGACCCGCAGCCGGCGACCGCGCCCGGTCGGACCGACACGAGCCCCGATCCGGCGACCACGTCCCCGGGGGCCGGCGAGAGCACGCCGGCCGCGTCGTCGGCACCGTCCGACCCGGGGTCGTCGTCGGGGGAGCAGGCCGGGACAACCGCGCAGTGGGGTCACGCGTCGGCCGACGCCGGCACCCAGTACGGCGGCGGTGCGTCACCGTGGGCGCCGGCGGCTGCGGCCGGGGGAGCCGCGGCGGCTGCGGCGGCCGACGGCGCGGACGACGCGACCGGCGCCCCGCCCGAACCGGCGGCCTCGTCGACCGACGGCGCCACGGGCGTCGACCGCGGCACGGGTGGCGAGAGCGGCCCGGGTGGCGAGAGCGGCGCGGGATTCGACAGCGCGGCGACGCAGCACCTGCCCTCGTCGGCAGCCGCACAGTGGGGGCAGCCGGCAGGGCACACCGGCGGCGAGCAGCCCACCGCCCAGTTCGCAGGCGGCGACCAGCAGTGGGGCGCCCAGCAGCAGGCGGCGTGGGGCGCCGCGCCCGGCCAGACCGACCCGTGGGCGCAGCAGAACCGACCGGGTGCCTGGGGAGCCGGTCAGGGCGAGGCCCCGCAGCAGGCCTGGTCGCAGGCGGGTGGCTCGGCCGCGGCGTGGGGCCAGCAGCCTCCGCAGCCGGGGCAGCAGTGGGGGCAGCAGCAGGGGGGCGGCACCGTCGAGACGCCACGCAAGCGGCGTGCGCTGCCCTGGATCCTCGTCGGTGCGCTGGTCGTCGTCGCCGCCGTCGCGGCGGTCCTGCTGTTCTGGAAGCCGGGCTTCGTCGTGACCCGCGTGTTCGACCAGACCGCGCTGCAGGCGGGCGTCGAGAAGGTGCTGACGACGGACTACGGCCACCAGGTCTCCGCCGTCAGTTGCCCCGCGAACCGCGAGGTCAAGAGCGGCGACACCTTCCAGTGCTCGGCGACCGTCGACGGCGAGCCGAACACGCAGGTCCCGATCCACGTGACCAGCAGCGAGGGGAACTACGAGGTCGGGCGGGTCTGACCGCCGGCGCCGCCCGCAACTGACCGCGGGCCCCGGGCCCGCGGGGAGCCCACGCGTGCGGCCCCCTGGGCCCACGAGCGCTGCCCGGTGCCGCGGGCGCAGGCGGGAGCTGCCGGGCGCGCCCGGGCGGCGTGGCGTGGTTCGTGCCGTGACGCAGGTCCGAGGGCCCGGGACTCCGGCGTCTGGATGTCCGGGCTGTCGACCGGCTGGCGGCTGTGA
>NZ_BPRG01000197.1:1914-6323 GCF_036984265.1 Pseudonocardia sp. D17
CCGCGTGGGCCCGGCGCGACCCGTCAGCGGGCCAAAGACGCCACCAGCCGATCGACGGACCCGGCCAGCCCCCACGTCGACGCCAGCTCCGCCAGTCGGGCCGGGTCGGCCGGTGCGCTCGGCAGCGTGTCGTCGCGGTCGAGCTCGACCGGCGCGTCCAGCGCGACCCGCACGACCGGCTCCACGACCGCCAGGTACGGCTTGGCCGCGGCCAGCTTCGACCGCACCGGCGGGCTCAGCCGCTTGTCCCCGGGGTCGTCGACCGCGTTGCGCAACTGGTCCCACGACTCGAACCGGCTGACGAGGGTCGCCGCCGTCTTCGCCCCCACCCCCGGCACGCCGGGCAACCCGTCGGACGGGTCGCCGCGCAGCATCGCCATCTCCGCGTAGGCCTCGCCCGCGCGGTCGACAGGGACGCCGTACTTCTCCGCGACCTCCTTCGGGCCGAGGGTCTCCGCCTTCGCGAGCCCACGCCCGACGTAGATCAGCCGGACCGGCGTCGGCTCCTCCCGCACGACCTGCATCAGGTCGCGGTCACCGCTCACGACCGACACCGCGTCGGTCCGCTCGCGCCCCGCGAGGGTGCCGATGACGTCGTCGGCCTCGTGGCCCACCGCACCGCCGGTGGCGATCCCCGCCGCGGCGAGCACCTCCAGCAGGATCGGGACCTGCGGCGCGAGCGTGTCGGGGACCTCCTCGGGGACGCCGTAGGGCACCGTGTCGCGCTCCGTGCCCGCGACCCGGTGCGCCTTGTACGAGGGCAGTGCGTCCACCCGGAACCTCGGCCGCCAGTCGAGGTCGAGGCACGCGACGAGACGGGTCGGGCGGCGCTCGGCGACCAGCCGGGCGACCATGTCGGTGAACCCGCGCACGGCGTTGACGGGTGTGCCGTCGGGGGCCGTGATCGACTCCGGCACGCCGTAATAGGCGCGGAAGTACATGCTCGCGGCGTCGAGGAGCATCAGCGTCGGTGGCGGCGTCACCCAGGCAGCTTGCCAGGCAGCCCGCCCGCGCCGCGCGCGACCGGCCGGACGCACCGGCGCCGGTGCACCCGGCCCGGGGCCACGGACACATCGCCGACCGAACCGGCACGGCACACAGCAACACCGGCACCCGGCAACACCGGCACCCGGGCGCCGCGTCACGACCCACGGCCCGGCTCTGGTCCGCTCCGGGCCACCCCGGCATAGTCTGCGGGCATGACTCCGGCCGTACCCACCGAGCTGCTCGCCGACCGGCTCCGCCGCGCCGGCGAGGTCGCCGCCGAGCAGGGCGTCGACCTGCTGCTGATCACTCCCGGAACCGACCTGCGCTACCTGATCGGGGCCGGCGGCGAGTCCCACGAGCGGCTCACGTGCCTGGTCGTGCCCGCGGCCGGGCACCGCGCGCCGCCCGCGATCGTCGTGCCGCGTCTCGAGGCCCCCGGCTACGACGGGCTCCCGCTCGCGGACCTGGGCGTCGACGTCGTCACCTGGACCGATGGCGAGGACCCCTACCTGCTGGTCAGCGACCTGGCGGGCGGACCGACGCGGATCGCGGTCGCCGACACCATGCCCGCGGTGCACGTGTTCGGGGTCCGCGACGCGCTGCCCGACGTCACCCAGCGGCTCGCGGGACCCGTGATCCGCGAGCTGCGGATGCGCAAGGACGCCGCCGAGGTCGCGCAGCTGCGCGACGCCGGGGCCGCCATCGACCGGGTGCACGCCCGGATGGCGGAGTTTCTGAAGCCCGGCCGGACCGAGGCCGCGATCGGTGCGGATATCGCCGCGGCGATCGTCGAGGAGGGCCACTCCAGCGCGGCGTTCGTCATCGTCGGATCGGGGCCCAACGGCGCGAGCCCGCACCACGACGTGTCGGACCGGGTCGTCGAGCGCGGCGACGTCGTCGTCATCGACATCGGCGGCCCGCTGCCCGGCGGCTACTACTCCGACTCGACCCGCACCTACGCGGTGGGCACCGCACCGTCGGCCGAGATCGCCGGGACCTATGCGGTGCTGCAGGACGCCCAGGAGCGTTCCGTCGCCGCCGTGAAGCCCGGCGTGACCGCCGAGGAGGTCGACGCCGCCGCCCGTGAGCCGATCACCGCCGCCGGGTTCGGGGAGAAGTTCGTGCACCGCACCGGCCACGGCATCGGGCTCGACGTGCACGAGGACCCCTACATCGTCGGCGGGAACTCGCTGCCGCTCGAACCGGGCATGGCGTTCAGCGTCGAGCCCGGCATCTACGTCGACGGCGTGTGGGGCGCGCGGATCGAGGACATCGTCGTGGTCACCGAGGGCGGTTGCGAGCGGCTCAACGCCCGCCCGCGCGACCTGGTCGTGCTCGACTAACTGGCACGCCCCGGCCCCGGCCGGGACGGGCGCGCTCACGCCGTCACCGCCGGGACACTCGGGTGCAGCGTGCCGTCGGCCGCCGCGAGGCACACCGCCCGCGGCGCGCCGCCGCGCACGAACTCGCCGAGGCAACGTCCGATCTCCGCGTGCCCGGCGGCGCGGGGATGGAACGACTCCTGGAACAGGTGCCGGCCCGGCGCGTCGAGCCGGTCGTCGACGAGGGCACGCGCGTCGACGGTGAGCCGCCGCTGCCACTCCTCGGCCGGCGAGCTGCGGCTGCAGGCCTCCCGGCCCTCGGTGGCCCGGGACAGGTCGAGGAACCGGGCCCCGGTGCGGGCGGCGATCGGGGCGAGAGCCGCCGACAGCCGGGGGAACGCGACGGTCCGTGTCCAGCCCGCGTCGGGCCGGCTGAACGGGCAGCCGCGGGCGCCGTGCAGGGCATCCATCCGCTCGGTGACGGGTGAGCCGTAGGACAGCAGCACGAGCACGTAGTCGGCCTCGGTGTACCCGGCGCCGCGCATCGCCGCCCGCACGTCGGCGACCGCGCCCTCCACCTCCGGGACCATCGCCGCGACCCGCGCCTCCCACTTCCCGCCCACGGTCTCGCGGCACGGCCCGACCGTCGGGTCGACGAACGTCCGGATGCACGCCACGGCGACGTCGCCGAGCGCGGGGGCGTCGTTCGCGCCGACCTGCAGCGTCACCGTCCGCACCCGCTGCGTCGCGGCGAGCGCGGCCAGCCGGGCGGCCTGCGAGCCCTCGGTGTGGTGTGCGCCGGACCCGAACCGCACGTCCCGCGACGCCGCGCCCGAGCACGCCAGGTTCACAGACCGCTCGCCCAGTCCGGCGTGGTGCACGTAGGCGGCGGGGGAGCGGTGGCACCAGTCGCCGGCCTCCCCGCGGGTGCCGAGCTCGTAGTCGCCCGCGCCCTCGCCGGAGGCGGCGCTGTCGCCGAGCGCGACGACGGTCGAGGGTCCGGCCGGCGGTCCGGTACCCGGGGCGGCCGCCGCGGCCCGGCCGGCGAGGAGCACCCCGAGCACCGGCACGACGAGCAGTACGGCGAGCGTCGCGCCGCGTGGAAAGTTGATCACGTCCGGGGACGCTAACGCCGGGGACACCGTCGTCGGGGACGCCGACGCCGGTCTGTGGACACCCCGGTCACTTGTGGACAACCGCCTCGTCACCAGCCCGACCCCGAGCCGCGGGCCGGAGGTCCGGGGCAGGATCGGGGGCTTCCCCGAGGCCCCGGGCATCCCAGCGGGGCATCGTGGACGTCAGCGGCGAGAGACGCCGCACCTGGAAGGAGCCAGCCCGTGACGACCACCACCCTGACCCGCCCGGAGAACGGCCGGATGATCGCGGGAGTGTGCGCCGGACTCGCCGAACGGTTCGGCTGGAACGTGGGCACCGTCCGGCTGCTGTTCCTGCTGTCGTGCCTGCTGCCCGGGCCGCAGTTCGTCATCTACCTCGTGCTCTGGGTCCTCATCCCGCGCCGCGGCTGGTGAGAACCCGGTGGGCGGCTGCCGGGCCGCTCGTGCGCGGCTCGTGAGCCGTCCGTGCCGGCGCCGGTGGGGGCGGGCGCCGGCACCGGGGCACCCGTCGGGTAGACCTGGCGGGTGCCCCGCACCCTGCTCGTCGGCGTCCGGATCCTCGATCCGGGAGGCGCTGCCGTGGCCGGTCCGGCCGCGGTGGAGATCGACGGCGACGCCGTCACCTGGGTCGGGCTGGCGGCCGCGGCCGCCGCGCGCGCCCCCGGGGCGCAGGTCCTCGACCTCGACGGCACCACCCTCACCCCGACGTTCGTCGACGCCCACGTCCACGCCACCTCGTCGGGGCTGCTGATCGACGGGCTCGACCTCGGCGGCTGCCGCAGCGCCGAGGACTGCCTCGACGCCGTCGCCGGCTTCGCCCGCACCCACCCCGACGGCGTCATCTGGGGCCACGGCTGGGCCCAGGACGACTGGGTCGATCCCACGCCGCCGGGCCGGGCCGCGCTCGACCGCGCCACGGGCGGGCGGCCCGCGTACCTCACCCGGGTCGACGTCCACTCCGCGCTGGTGTCCTCGGCGCTGGTCG
>NZ_BPRG01000197.1:6401-27164 GCF_036984265.1 Pseudonocardia sp. D17
CGGTGCCGCCGGCTGGTCGGCGGCCGGCCCGCTGACGGCCGAGGCACACCATCTCGTGCGGCGCGCGGCGCTCGGTGCGGTGACCCGCGACCAGCGCGACCGGGCCCAGCGGGCCTTCCTCGGCGCCGCGGCGCGGGCCGGTGTCGGCACCGTCCACGAGTGCGCCGGACCGCTCGTCTCCGGCCGCGAGGACCTCGCCGCGCTGCTCGTCCTGGACACCGGCGTCGACGTCGTCGGGTACTGGGGCGAGGCCGTCGACACCGCGCGGGACGCTCGCGCCCTGCTGGCGGCCACGGGCGCACGGGGACTGGCGGGGGACCTGTTCGTCGACGGGTCGATCGGCTCGCGGACCGCCGCGCTGCGGACGCCCTACACCGACGCGCCCGAGCACTGCGGACGCACCTATCTCACGCCGGAGGCCGTGACCGCCCACCTGGTCGCCTGTTCGACGGCCGGCGTGCAGGCCGGCTTCCACGTCATCGGCGACGCCGCGGCCGACATCGTGTTCGACGCGCTCGCCGCCGCGGCACGGGCGGTGCCCGTCGAGATGGTGCGCGACGCCCGGCATCGCCTCGAACACCTGGAGATGCCCGACGCCGCGCGGCTCGGCCTGCTGGCGGAGCTCGGCGTCGTGGCGAGCGTGCAGCCCGCGTTCGACGCGGCGTGGGGCGGCCCCGCCGGCCTCTACTCGGCCCGGCTGGGTGCCGAGCGCGCGGCCCGGATGAACCCGTTCGCCGCGTTCGCGGCCGCCGGGGTGACGCTGGCGTTCGGCTCGGACTCGCCGGTCACCCCGCTCGACCCGTGCGGCGGGGTCCGTGCCGCGGTGGACCACGGCACGCCGGGGTACGGGGTCGACCCGGCGACGGCCCTCGCCGCGCACGTCACCGGCGGCCATCACGCCGCCCGCAGCACCGACCCGCTGGCGGGCCGGATCGTCGCGGGCGCGCCGGCCGGCTACGCGGTGTGGGACGGCGATCCGCTCGCGGGCGCCGCGACGTGCCTGCGCACCGTCGTCCGCGGCCGGCTCCTGCACGACGCACACGGCCACGGCCGAGGACCCGGCGGACTCGCCGCCGCCGGGGGCTGACCCCACCCGCGCAGAAGTGGGGTGTGCCCCACTCCGGGGGCGCCGGGGGCTCTGGCATCATTCTTCCCGTGAACACGTGGACCAGCACCCGCCCCCAGGGCGTCTGCTGTCCGGGCTGTTGTCGCTGTCTCTGTCACAGCTGACCCCCGGACCAGTCCACCCTGCCGCCACCGCGGCACCTCACACCCTGCGAGCCTGCGATGATCCGCACCCCTGACCTCACCGGTCACACCGTTCTCGGCCTGCACGCCCACCCCGACGACGAGTCGATCTTCACCGGCATCACGCTGCGGCGCCTCGCCGACGCCGGCGCCCGCGTCGTGCTCGTCATGGCCACCAACGGCGACATGGGCGAGTCCCGGACCCCGCTGGGCGCAGGCGAGACCGTCGCCCGCCGCCGCGTCACCGAGCTCGAGGAGTCCGCCGCGCTGCTCGGGGTCGACCGCCTCGTGCTGCTCGGCCGCCGCGACTCCGGGCTGCCGGGCTGGGCCAGCGGCCGCCACCCGCTCGCGCTCGCGGCCGCCGAGCCGCTCGCGCTGGCCTCGCGCGTCGCCGAGGTGGCCGACGCCGAGGGTGCCGACACCCTGATCTACGACGACGAGTCCGGCATCTACGGCCACCCCGACCACCGGATGGCGCACACCGTCGGCGCCATCGCCGCCGAGCTCACCGGCGCCACCGGCTACCGGATGACCGTCGACCGCGAGCACCTGCACCTCGCCGCCCCCGACGGTCACCTGGTCCACAGCGCCGCGCGCTCCGCGCAGGTCGGCTTCGGTCGCACCACGGCCGAGATCACCCTCGCCGTCACCGGCGACCAGCGGCACCTCGACATCAAGCGCGCGGCGATCGCCGCGCACTCGTCGCAGATCGGTCCCGAGCACCTCCCGGCCGACCTCGCGCCCGCCTACGGCTACGAGTGGTTCGTCCGCAGCGGCCGCCCGGGCGTGCTCGACGCCCTCGGCAACGCCCACCTGCTCGCCGGCACGATGGCCGCGGCGGCCTGACCTCATCCGGACCCCATCACCGCGGGCCGTAGGCTCTGCGGGTGGCCGCACCCACCCTCGACGCCGGGACGGCACCCGAGCAGCCGACGCCGGCACGCGGACCCGCTCGCGCGGCGCTGCTGCTGCGGCTCGTCGTCGCCGCCGGGGCCGGCGCCCTGCTGTACGCGAGCTTCCCGCCGCGGACGGTGTGGTGGCTCGCCCCGATCGCGTTCGCCCTGCTGGGTGCCGTTCTGCGAGGCCGCCGGGCCCGGGCCGGGTTCGTGCTGGGCCTGGTGTTCGGTCTCGGTTTCCTGCTGCCGCTGCTGCACTGGACGGGGGGCTACGTCGGGGCGCTGCCGTGGGTCGCGCTGTCCGTCGCCGAGGCCGTCTTCATGGGAGCGGCCGCGGCGGGGATGGCCCGGGTTTCGCTGCTGCCGGCCGGGCCACTCTGGGCGGCGGCGGTGTGGATCGCGGGCGAGGCCGTGCGCAGCCGGGTGCCGTTCGGCGGGTTCCCATGGGGGCGGATCGGGTTCGGCCAGCCCGACAGCCCGCTGCTGCCGGTCGCGTCGGTCGGCGGTGTGACCCTCCTCGGCTTCGTGACGGTCCTCGGGGGCCTCGCCATCGCCGACATCGCCCGCAGGCTCTCCGAACCCGGACGGCAACGGACCGCGGTGTGGCCGGCGTTGCTGCTCGTACTGGCGATCGCCTCCGGGCCGCTCGCGCTGCTGGCACCGGTCACCCGCACCGCCCCCGACACGACGACGACCATCGCCGCGGTCCAGGGCAACGTGCCGCGGCTGGGCCTGGACTTCAACTCGCAGCGGCGCGCCGTCCTCGACAACCACGTCCGGGTCACCGAGCAGTTGGCCGCCGACGTCGCCGCGGGCCGCCAACCGCAGCCCGACATCGTGGTGTGGCCGGAGAACTCCAGCGACATCGACCCGTTGCAGAACCCGGACGCGGCACTCGAGATCGACCAGGCGGCCGCCGCGATCAAGGCCCCGATCCTCGTCGGGGCGGTGCTGGTCAACCCCGACGGCCGGACGACCTCGAACTCCGCCCTGGTGTGGCAGCCGGGGCTGGGCGTCGTCGAGCGCACCGACAAGCGCCGGGTGATGCCGTTCGGCGAGTACATGCCGTGGCGCTCGTTCTTCCGGCTGTTCTCCTCCTACGTCGACCGCGCCGGGAACTTCGTGCCGGGGCAGGGCAACGGCGTGGTCGACATGGCCGGGGTGCAGGTGGGCGTCGCGATCTGCTGGGAGATCGCGTTCGACGACCTCGTCGACGACAGCGTCGAGGCGGGCGCGACGGTGCTCGCCGTCCCCAGCAACAACGCGACGTTCGGCCTCTCGGAGATGACGTTCCAGCAGCTGGCGATGTCGCGGGTGCGGGCGGTCGAGCACGACCGCTCGGTCATCGTGGCGACGACATCGGGGGTCTCGGCGACGATCACGCCGAGCGGCACGGTCACGGCGTCGACCGGGCAGTTCGTGCCGGGCGTACTGGTCGATCGAACCGACCTGAGGTCCACGACTACGCTGGCCACCCGGCTGCGGTCGGTGCCCGAGTGGACACTGACCGCCGTGGGCGTACTGGCGATCGGCGCCGCGGTGTTCCTCGCGCGGCGCCGTCGCCCGCTCGTGGCCGGCAGCACAGTGGCGGGAGAGCCGCACGACGCGGCCCCCGAGGCAGGAGAGGACGGACATGGCTGAGCCCGCGGGGCCGGTGCTCGTGGTGATCCCGACGTACCAGGAACGGGAGAACCTCGCCCCGATCGTGAAGCGGGTGCACGCGTCGGTCCCGGAGGCCGATGTGCTCGTCGTCGACGACGGCAGCCCCGACGGCACCGGCGAGCTGGCCGACGAGCTGGCCGCGGCCGACGAGCGCATCCGGGTGCTGCACCGCACCGAGAAGGCAGGCCTCGGCGCCGCCTACGTGGCCGGGTTCGCGCTGGCCCTCGAAGGCCCGTACCAGGTGGTCGTCGAGATGGACGCCGACGGCTCGCACGCCCCCGAGGACCTGCCCGAGCTGCTGGAGGCCCTGGAGTCCGACGGCGGCGCCGACCTCGTGCTGGGCTCGCGCTACGTGCCGGGCGGGCGGGTGGTCAACTGGCCGGCGCACCGCCAGCTGCTCTCGCGCGGCGCCAACCTGTACGCACGGCTCGCCCTGGGCGCGCCCGTCAAGGACATCACCGGCGGGTTCCGCGCGTTCCGGCGCCAGGTCCTGGAGGACCTCGACATCACGACGGTCGCCTCGACCGGCTACTGCTTCCAGGTCGACATGGCGTGGCGCGCGCAGCAGGCGGGCTTCCGGATCCGCGAGGTGCCGATCACCTTCACCGAGCGCGAGCTGGGGGCGTCGAAGATGAGCGTCGAGGTGATGGCCGAGGCGCTGTGGCGGATCGCGGGCTGGGGCGTGTCGCACCGGCTGCGCCACGTCCGCCGCGCGCTGGCCCGCGCCTGACCCGGGCCGGACACGGAAACGCCGGAGCCGGGCCCCACGGGAGGTGGCCCGGCTCCGGCGTCACGCGGCGTCCCGGTTCCTGCGACAGCCGCGGTACTACATCAGGCGATCTCGGCCCGCCGCTCGCGCAGCAGCTCGAGCCGCTCGGAGAGCAGCTCCTCGAGCTCACCCAGGGAACGGCGCTCGAGGAGCATGTCCCAGTGGGTGCGCGGCGGCTTCGACTTCTTCTGCTCGGGCTCGGCCCCATCGACCCGCTTACCGAGGCCACCCTGGGGGGACTCCCAGGTGGCGGGGGCCTCCGCGTCGTTGGCGAAGGGCACCTCGAACTCGTGACCGTTCGGCGACACATAGCGGACGATCTGCCGCGGCGCGAGATCGTGGTTGCGGTCGGTCTCGTAGCTGACGGCCCCGAGCCGGCTGCCACGGAGCACGCGGTCGGCCATGCGTCATCCTCCCGTCCTCAGCCGAGGGACTGCGTCCCTCGACGTTTGCGTACCTGCCACACGGTGTAACGTCGCCGGTACAGGCGTCATTCCCATTCGAGGGGCGCCCGACCAGGTGTCGGTCAATGTCGACCGTCGCCCGATGCGTGGCGCCCGACACGAGAGTGTTCACCATCCAGGCCTCTGACACACGTGGTTGTGACGCGTCAGCTACTTGTGACTTGACTCACCGCCGTTCTGTCACTTGTTCACACAGCCGAAAAGTCGCGTTACGCGTCGGCCGTCTCGGGCTCCGGGCGCTGGGCTCCGGTCCGCTCGGGCGGGTGCACCTTCCACATCGCGAGCAGGCCCGCGAGCAGCACGACGAGGATGCCGACGATGCCCGCGCGGTCGGAACCGAACCAGAACGTGAACGCGCCGACCAGCGTCGGCGCGAGGAACGAGACCGCGCGACCCGTCGTCGCGTAGAGGCCGAAGAGCTGGGCCTCGCGACCGGGCGGGGCCAGCAGCGCCATGTAGGTCCGGGCCGACGCCTGCGCCGGTCCGACGAACAGGCACAGCGCGAGCCCGAAGATCCAGAACATCGTCGGACCCGAGACCAGGCCGAGTGTCGTCCCGAAGACCAGCAGCCCGATGAGCGACCCGATGACGACGGCCTTCGGGCCGACCCGGTCGTCGATCCAGCCCGCGGTCAGGGCACCGATCGCCGACACGATGTTCGCCGCGACGCCGAAGATCAGCACGTCGCCCGGGTCGATGCCGTAGACCGTCACCGCCAGGACCGCGCCGAAGGTGAAGATCGCGGCGAGCCCGTCGCGGAACAACGCGCTGGCACCGAGGAAGTAGACGGTGTGCGGCGCGTGCCGGTACAGGTCGCGCAGGTCCAGGAACAGCCGCCTGTACGAGGCCACGACACCGAGCCGCACCTCGCGCGCCCGCGCCGGCGGCTCGGGGACGGTGAGGAACAGCGGGATCGCGAACAGCGCGAACCACGCGGCCGAGACGAGCGCGACGACCCGGATGTTGAGCCCGCCCCCGGTGCCGACGCCGAGCGCGCCGCCCTCGCCCGCGATCAGCCCGACGTAGACCAGCAGCAGGAGCACGATCCCGCCGAAGTAGCCCATCGACCAGCCGAACCCGGAGACCCGTCCGATGGTCGCCGGGGTGGAGACCTGGCGCAGCAGCGCGTTGTAGGACACCGACGCGAGCTCGAAGCACACCGAGCCGATCGACAGCAGGACCAGGCCGAGCCACAGGTAGTGGTAGTCGTCGCGGACGGCGAACATGGCCGCCATGGACGCGACCGTCACCGCCGTCCAGATACCCACCGACACCTTGCGCCGGCCGCCGTCGGCACGCTGTCCGATGACGGGGGCGAGCAGGGCGATGAACAGCCCGGAGATCCCCAACGACCAGCCCAGCCAGCTGTTCGCGCTGATCGATCCCGGCAGGTCCTTGCCGACGGAGTCGGTCAGGTAGACGGAGAAGACGAAGGTGAGGATCACCGCGTTGAACGCCGCGGACCCGGAGTCCCACAGCCCCCACGCCAGCACCCGGCGACGGGGCACCCGGACCGGCGCGGGCGGTTCCAGCGGGGCGGCGGTGCTCACGCGCGCAGCGTAGCGGCGCGACCGCCCGTGAGGTCCGGTTTCAGGCCGCCCACACGCCGCGGTCCTGCAGGACGTCGCGCAGCACGTCGGGACGGTCGGACAGCAGTCCGTCGACGCCCATGTCCAGCAGCTCGCCCATCTCGTCGGCGTCGTCGACCGTCCACACGTGCACCTCGCGATCGGCGGCGTGGGCGATCGCGAGCAGCGCGGCGTCGACGACGGTGAGCGCGCCGAACCGGCGGGGCAGCTGCGCGAGCCCGCCGACGACCGGCGGCAGCACCGGCATTCTGGCGAGCAGCGACAACGGGTCGGGCAGCGCGCCCAGCCAGGCCCGGCCGCGCAACCCGAACGCCGACAGCTGCGCCATCGACGTCAGCAGCTTGTCGCCGGCGGCGATCCTGGCCCGGCGCAGCCAGCGCTCGTCGAACGAGCCGAGGCAGACCCGGTGCCACGCGTCGGCCCGGTCGAGGACGTCGAGCGTGGGCAGCACCGCGGCCGCGGACTTGATCTCGATCGTGACCCGGGTCGTCGGCGGGAGCTCGGCGAGGACCCGGTCCAGTCGCGGCACCGGCTCCCGGCCCCCGACGCGGGCGCGGGCGATCTCGGCGGCCGGCAGCTCCGCGAGCAGCCCCGCCCCGTCGGTCGTGCGGTCCAGGGAGCGGTCGTGGTGGACCATGACGACGCCGTCGGCGCTGGCGTGGACGTCCATCTCGAGATAGCCGAACCCCTCGTCGACGGCACGGTGGAACGCCGCCAGCGTGTTCTCGCAGCCCGTCAGGTCGCCCAGGTGCCAGCCGCGGTGGGCGTACGCGCGGGGGAACGGCCCGTCGAAGTAGGGGTGACGCGTCACGACGCCAGCCTGCCAGCTCGGACCGATCAGCCGCGACGAGGAAGGCGTGGCCGTTCGGTGAACAGCAGCGGCGCCATCAGGTCACCGTGCTCGGCGATGCGCCCGGGCAGGTCGTCGAGGGTGAACACCAGGTCGTCGACGGTGCGGCAGGCCCGGACCTCCTCCAAGGTCACCGGCGTCGCGACGGTGGGGCGGGGCCGGCCGCGCAGTGAGTAGCTCGCGATCGTCGTCTTCGCGGGGTTGTTCTGGCTCCAGTCGACGAAGACCTTGCCGCGGCGGCGCGCCTTCGCCATCACGTCCGTGACCGTGCGGGGCGACTCCCCGGCCACCGTCGCGGCGATGTCGCGGGCGTACTCGGCGGTCCGCTCGGCCCGCGAGACGGTGACGGGCACGTACAGCTGCAGGCCCTTGCTGCCGCTGGTGCGCGGGTGGGCGCTGAGCCCGTCGTCGGCGAGCAGGTCGGCGATGCGCTCGGCGACGCGGCAGCAGTCGACGACGTTCGCCCCCTCGCCCGGGTCGAGGTCGAACACGACGAGGTCGGGCAGGCCGCGGCCGCCGCGCGGACCGACGCGCCACTGCGGGACGTGCAGCTCCAGCGCCGCGAGGTTCGCCGCCCACGCCAGGCCCTCGGCGTCGTCGAGCAGCGGGAAGTCGGCGGACTCCGACCGCCCGCCCGGCGTGCCGACGCGCGCGGTCCGGATCCAGCCCGGCGCGTGCCGGGAGACGTCCTTCTCGAAGAACGACGGCTTCTCGACGCCGTCGGGCCAGCGCACCATCGTGACGGGCCGGTCGCGCAGGTGCGGCAGCATCACCTCGGCGACGGCCAGGTAGTGGCCGAGGACCTGCGCCTTGGTCGTCCCGGTGAGCGGGTAGAGCACCTTGTCGGGGTTGGTCAGCCGCGCGCGGCCGACACCGTCGCGCCGCCCCGGCCGCGCGGCCGTCGCGGGGCGGTCCCGGCGGGCGGCGGGTGCGGGCGCCGTCGTCGCCACCTCGATCCAGTCGTCGCTGCGCCTGCCGGGCCGGTAGGGGGAGTCACCGCGCTTCGCGACGACGAACGGCAGGCCCTGCTCGGCGGCGGCGTCGACGACCGCCTGCCCGGCGTCGCGGTAGGCCGGGGCCGGGCGCCACGCGGGGCCGACGAGCTCGAGGCCCTCCAGCAGCGCCCGCCGGTCGGCGAACGGGACGTCGAGGGTGTCGCGCCCGTCGAGGTGCATCAGGTCGCCGATCCAGAGCACGGCGTCGCGACGTGGGTTGCCGACGAGCTCCGCGTCGAGCAGCAGCGGGGTGGCCCCGACCGCCGGCCCGAACGCCCGCAGCGCCGGCACCTCCAGCTCGGCCCCGTCGGCGTCGGTGAACCGCGCGCGGCCGCCGTCGACCCGCACGACGACGCGTTCGCCGCCGAACCCGACCTGCAGCCACCAGCCGTCGCCGCGGGGGAGCGGACCGGGGGTGGCGAGCATCGGCAGCGTGTCGCGCGGCAGTGGATCGCGCGGCAGTGGATCGCGCGCGGTGCCGAGATCCGAGCGCCGCAGGATCCAGCCGTCGCGACGCTCGCGGTCGCTGCGCACGAACACGAACCGGCCGCGGGCGCGCTGGCCCTGCAGGACGACGGCCACCTCCCGCGACGACCACTTCTCGGTCCGGTAGGTCCCGGCGTCCCAGATCGTCATCGTGCCGGCGCCGTACTCGCCCGCCGGGATCTCGCCGGAGAAGTCGAGGTACTCCATCGGATGGTCCTCGGTGCGCACGGCGAGCCGGACCGTCTCCGTGTCGACCGGCAGGCCCTTCGGCACCGCCCACGAGACCAGCACGCCGTCGCGCTCCAGCCGGACGTCCCAGTGCAGCGCGCTCGCGTGGTGCTCCTGCACGACGAACCGGCCGCCGTCGTGGTCGGACCCGTCGGCCGCCGGATCGGTGTCGGGCACGGGCTCCGGGGTACGCGACCGGTCGCGCTTGCGGCGGTACTCCTCCAGCGGCACGAGCGTCAGGCTAGAGCCTTGTGTGACGGCGATCCGAATGCGAACATAGGCTTGCCTGACCGTCGCAAAGGATCACCTTCATGTATGTGTGTATCTGCGCAGCCGTCACCGAGACGGAGCTGCGGACGTGCATCGACAGCGGTGCGCGCACCGTCGACGAGGTCGGCGACGCCTGCGGTGCCGGCACCGGCTGCGGCGGGTGCGTCGACACGGTCGACGTCTTCCTGGCCGCCACGAGGTGCCCGTCGCACATCGCCGGTCTGCCGATGACGGCCTAGCAACGGTCGGAGAACCCGGCGAAGTTCGGAAAGGTGACCGAAATACAAGGTCAGCCTATGTTCTGGGTAGCCGGTCCTGCACGCTTCGGGTGATCGCGTGAACCACTAGCCTCACCCCCATGCGAGGCGACCCAGAGATCATTTCCCTGCTCAACGAGCAGCTCACGAGCGAGCTCACGGCCATCAACCAGTACTTCCTGCACGCGAAGATGCAGCAGAACTGGGGTCTCACGAAGCTCGCGTCGTACACGCGCGCCGAGTCGATCGACGAGATGCGGCACGCCGAGAAGATCACCGACCGGATCCTGTTCCTGGAGGGTCTGCCGAACTACCAGCGGCTCTTCCAGCTGCGGGTCGGCCAGACCGTCCGCGAGCAGCTGCAGTCCGACCTGGCGATCGAGCTCGAGGTGGTGGAACGCCTCCGCCCGGGCATCGCGCTGTGCCGGTCCAAGGGCGACATCACGACGGCGAACATCTTCGAGGAGATCCTCGCCGACGAGGAGCACCACATCGACTACATCGAGACCAACCTCGAGCTGATGGACAAGCTGGGCGAGCAGCTCTACCTCGCCCAGCTCGTCGACCAGCCGCCGACGCCGGGCTGATCCGGCCGGTCCTCGCGACCGTCGCCCGTCGGCACCACGCCGGCGGGCGACGCGGCACGTTCGAAGGTATGTTCGAACGATGAGCGACCGAACCCGCACCGAGACCGCCACCACCGAGACCGCCACCACCGGGACCACCACCACCGGGACCACCACCGGCCCGGCCGCGAAGGACCCCGACGAGTGGGCCACCGGCGACGAGCCGATCACCGGCCCGCAGCTGTCGTACCTGGAGACGTTGCTGCAGCAGGCCGGCCGGGAGCGCCCCGACGACCTGGCCTCGCTGAGCAAGGCCGAGGCGTCGAAGCGCATCGACGAGCTGCAGGCGGTCACCGGCCGCGGCCGCTGACCGCCCGGCGCCGCGGACGCTTCGCACGGGCGGATCGTCGGCTTCGCGTGGCACGATCACATCCGTGACCGGCAGCCGCCCCACCGAGCCACAGCACCTGCAGGACCTCGTCCGGCTCCGTCGCGTCCGCGACCGCATCGACCGCGAGTACGCCCAGCCGCTCGACGTCGAGGCCCTGGCCCGCGGCGTGCACATGTCGGCGGGTCACCTCAGCCGCGGCTTCCGCGCGGCATACGGCGAGTCCCCGTACTCCTACCTGATGACCCGCCGGATCGAGCGCGCGATGGCGCTGCTGCGCCGCGGGGACATGAGCGTCACGGAGGTGTGCTTCGCCGTCGGCTGCGCGTCGCTGGGCACGTTCAGCACCCGGTTCACCGAGCTCGTCGGTATGCCGCCGAGCGTCTACCGGCGCAGCCAGGCCGATGCCACGGCGGGAATGGTCCCGTGCGTCTCCAAGCAGGTCACCAGACCGGTCAGGAATCGAGAAGCGCCGGCTGCGGGCGCGCCCCTAGCGTGACCGGCATGGACATCACCATTCACTCCAGCTTCCTCCCGCACGACGACCCCGAGGCCGCGCTGGCCTTCTACCGCGACGCACTCGGGTTCGAGGTGCGCCTCGACGTCGGGTACGACGGCATGCGCTGGATCACCGTCGGGCCGGTCGGCCAGTCGACATCGATCGTGCTGTACCCGCCGCAGGCCAACCCCGGGCTGACCGACGACGAGAAGCGCACGATCGAGGAGATGATGGCCAAGGGCACCTTCGGGAGCGTGCTGCTGGCCACCAAGGACCTCGACAGCACGTTCGAGAAGGTGCAGGCGACCGACGCCGAGGTCGTCCAGGAGCCCACCGAGCAGCCCTACGGCGTGCGCGACTGCGCGTTCCGCGATCCCGCGGGCAACATGGTCCGGATCCAGGAGCTGCGCTGATCCCCGCGGCTCGCGTCCGACCACCGCGCGACCCCGCCGGCCCCTCGCCGACGGGGGTCGCGCCGCACGGCCGCGCCCCGTCACACCCGAGGGAGACACGATGAGCACCGCCACGCGACCGGGCACGACGACCTCGCAGCACGCCGCCGACAGTCACGACCTCATCCGGGTCCACGGGGCGCGGGTCAACAACCTCAAGAACGTCAGCGTCGAGCTCCCCAAGCGCCGGCTGACGGTGTTCACGGGCGTCTCGGGCTCCGGGAAGAGCTCGCTGGTCTTCCACACGATCGCCGCCGAGTCCCAGCGGATGATCAACGAGACCTACAGCGCGTTCGTGCAGGGGTTCATGCCGACGCTCGCGCGCCCCGACGTCGACGTCCTGGACGGGCTCACCACGGCGATCATCGTCGACCAGCAGCGGATGGGCACCGACCCGCGCTCCACCGTCGGCACGGCCACCGATGCCAACGCCTTGCTGCGCATCCTGTTCAGCCGCCTCGGCACCCCGCACATCGGCTCACCGCAGGCGTTCTCGTTCAACGTGGCCTCGATCAGCGGCGCGGGTGCCGTCACGATCGAGAAGGCGGGTCGCACGGTCAAGGAGCGCCGGGAGTTCAGCATCACCGGCGGCATGTGCCCGCGCTGCGAGGGCCGCGGGTCGATCAACGACATCGACCTCACCGCGCTCTACGACGAGACCAAGTCGCTCAACGAGGGCGCGGTCATGATCCCCGGCTACAGCATGGAGGGCTGGTACGGCCGCATCTTCCGCGGCTGCGGGTTCTTCGACGCCGACAAGCCGGTCGCGAAGTTCACCAAGCGCGAGCTCGCCGACCTGCTCTACAAGGAGCCCACCAAGATCAAAGTCGACGGCATCAACCTCACCTACTCGGGGCTCGTCCCGTCGATCCAGAAGTCCTATTTGTCCAAGGACATCGACGCGCTGCAGCCGCACATCCGTGCCTTCGTCGAGCGCGTCGCCACCTTCACGACCTGCCCGGAGTGCGACGGGTCCCGCCTTTCCGAGGCCGCCCGCTCCTCGAAGATCAAGGGCATCTCGATCGCCGACGCCTGCCGGATGCAGATCAGCGACCTCGCCGAGTGGGTCCGCGACCTCGACGAGCCGTCGGTCGCCCCGCTGCTGACGACGCTGCGCCACACCCTGGACTCCTTCGTCGACATCGGGCTCGGATACCTGTCGCTGGAGCGCCCATCGGGCACCCTCTCCGGCGGCGAGGCCCAGCGCACCAAGATGATCCGGCATCTCGGCTCGTCGCTGACCGACGTCACCTACGTCTTCGACGAGCCCACGATCGGCCTGCACCC
Source organism: Pseudonocardia sp. D17 (assembly GCF_036984265.1). Classification (NCBI taxonomy): domain Bacteria; kingdom Bacillati; phylum Actinomycetota; class Actinomycetes; order Pseudonocardiales; family Pseudonocardiaceae; genus Pseudonocardia; species Pseudonocardia sp. D17. The sequence goes on from NZ_BPRG01000197.1 coordinate 19,308, forward strand.
GCACGACATCGCGCGCATGAACGACCTACTGCTCCAGCTGCGCGACAAGGGCAACACGGTGCTGGTCGTCGAGCACAAGCCGGAGGCGATCGCGATCGCCGACCACGTCGTCGACCTCGGGCCGCTCGCGGGGAGTGCCGGTGGCGAGGTGGTGTTCGAGGGCAGCGTCGAGGAGCTGCGGGCCAGCGGCACGCTCACCGGACGCCACCTCGACGACCGTGCGACGCTCAAACCGTCGGTGCGGTCGTCGACGGGCGCCATCGAGGTCCGGGGCGCCACCACGCACAACCTGCCGGGTGTCGACGTCGACATCCCGACGGGCGTGCTCGTCGTCGTGACGGGTGTGGCGGGCTCGGGCAAGAGCTCGCTGATCCACGGCTCGGTCGTCGGTCGCGAGGGCGTCGTCGCGATCGACCAGGGCGCCATCCGCGGCTCGCGGCGCAGCAACCCGGCCACCTACACGGGCCTGCTGGAGCCGATCCGCAAGGCGTTCGCCAAGGCCAACGGGGTGAAGCCCGCGCTGTTCAGCGCCAACTCCGAAGGTGCCTGCCCGAACTGCAACGGCAACGGCGTCATCTACACCGACCTGGCGATGATGGCCGGCGTCGCGACGACCTGTGAGGTCTGCGAGGGCAAGCGCTTCGACGCCGCCGTGCTCGAGTACCACCTGGCCGGCAAGGACATCAGCGAGGTGCTCGCGATGTCGGTGGCCGAGGCGGTCGAGTTCTTCGCCGCGGGCGACGGGAAGGTTCCGGCCGCGCACCGGATCCTCGCGCGGCTCGCCGATGTGGGCCTGGGCTACCTGCGGATCGGGCAGCCGCTCACGACCCTGTCCGGCGGTGAGCGGCAGCGCCTCAAGCTGGCGACGCACATGGGGGAGAAGGGCGGCGTCTACGTCCTCGACGAGCCGACGACCGGCCTGCACCTCGCCGACGTCGAGCAGCTGCTCGGGCTGCTCGACCGGCTCGTCGACGACGGCAAGTCGGTGATCGTCATCGAGCACCACCAGGCCGTCATGGCGCACGCCGACTGGATCATCGACCTCGGTCCCGGTGCGGGCCACGACGGCGGCCGGGTCGTCTTCGAGGGCACCCCGGCCGATCTCGTCGCCGCCCGGTCGACCCTCACCGGCGAGCACCTGGCGGCCTACGTCGGCGCCTGAGCACCGGGAGCCGGGTCAGGACACCCGACCACGCTGAGCACGGTCCCGGGGCTCCGGTGCAGCGCCACCGGACCGCCGACGACCAGCGGGCCGACGAAGGAGGGCGGAACATGTTCATCGACCGCTCGACCTTCCGGCAGATGGAAGGGCCGGTCCGCACGGCCGCCGGAGACCGCACGATGCCCACTGGAGGCGACCATGCCCATCGCCGATCTGCCCACGGCGGACGTCCCCGTCCTCGACGACGACCCGTTCGACCTCGACGTCCTCCTCGATCCCTACGACTTCCACCGCCGGCTCCGCGACGCCGGGGGCGTGGTCCGCCTGTCCCGCTACGGGATCTACGCGTCGGGCCGGTTCGCCGAGGTCGACGCCGCGCTACGGGACTGGGCGTCGTTCGTCTCCGGCCGCGGCGCCGGGATGAGCGACTTCGCCCGCGAGAAGCCCTGGCGGCCGCCGAGCCTGCTGCTGGAGGCCGACCCACCGGACCACACGGTCGTGCGCAAGGCCATGAACGGTGTGCTGTCGCCCCGCTCGGTCCGCGCGTTGCGCGAATCCTTCCGTGCGCCGGCCGAGCAGCTCGTCGAGCAGCTGGTGGAGCGAGGCACCTTCGACGCCGTCACCGACCTCGCGTCCGTCTACCCGCTGCAGGTCTTTCCCGACGCGGTCGGGTTGGGCCCGGACGGGCGGGAGAACCTTCTGCCCTACGGCGGTCTCGCGTTCAACGCGTTCGGCCCGGACAACGAGCTGCGCCGCGCGGCCCTGGAGTCGGCGGCACCGGTGCAGGCGTGGGTGCTCGAGCAGTGCCGGCGGGAGAATCTCGCACCCGGTGGGCTCGGTGCGCGGATCTGGGAGGCCGCCGACCGCGGTGAGATCAGCCACGACCAGGCGCCGCTGCTGGTCCGATCGCTGCTGACCGCCGGGCTCGACACCACCGTCCACGGGCTCGGCAACACGCTCTACGCGTTGAGCAGGCACCGCGAGCAGTGGCGGCTCCTGCACGACGACCCGGCGCGCGCCAAGTTCGTCTTCGACGAGGCGCTGCGCTGGGAGTCGCCGGTGCAGACGTTCTTCCGGACCACGGTGCGGCCCACCGAGTTCGCCGGGACGACGATCCCCGAAGAGACGAAGGTCCTGCTGTTCCTCGGCGCCGCCAACCGCGATCCGCGGCGCTGGGGCCCGGACTCGGACAGCTTCGACATCGCCCGGCACGCGGCAGGCCACGTCGCGTTCGGTATGGGCGTGCACCGATGCGTGGGGCAACTGGTGGCCCGGCTGGAGGCCGAGCTGGTGATCGAGGCGCTGGCGCGGCGGGTGCGCACACTCGAGCCCGCAGGGGACCCGGTTCCGACGCCGAACAACACCCTCAAGGGCTGGGCACGCGTGCCTGTCGCGGTGTCACCGGCGTGACCCCCCGCGCCGCCGGCCGGCGGGACCGGGCCGAGGAGGGCGGCGCGCTCGTCGACAAGCTCGACAAGGCAGCCGAGGCCGACCGCGCCCCGGGCCGCACCGGGCTCGACCGTTCCTGACGGGCGCCGTCAGCCGCCCCGGTGGCCCGTCCGGTAGCGGCCGGGGGTGGTTCCGACGACGCCCGTGAACGCGGCGATGAAGCTGCTGGGGTTCGACCAGCCGCAGGCGTGGGCGATGTGGTTGATGTCGTGGCCCTCGGCGAGCAGCACCAGGGCGTGGTGGACACGCAGCTGCGTGCGCCATTCGTAGAAGGTCATTCCCAGCTCGGAGCGGAACAGCCTGCTGAGGGTGCGACCGCCCGCCCCGACCGCCCTCCCCAGCTCGGCCAGCGTGGCGTCGTCCGACGGCGTCGCGTGCAGTATCCGGGCGACGGCGCGGAGCCGGTCGTCGTGCGGCTCCGGGAGGTGCAAGGGCTGCTCGTGCGAGTCACTCAGCTCGTCGACGAGGACCCGGAGGAGGCGGGCGCGCGCGGCGCGGCTGCGTCCACCGGGCGCGGTGCCGTCGAGGGCAGCACCGGCGCCGGCGGCGCCGGCGGCGCCGGCCTCGTGCGGACCGGTCAGGGCGAGCACGACCTCGCGGGCGAGACCGGAGGCGGCGAAGACGGCGGGCCGGTCCGGCACGAGCCGGGCCAAGGCGGGGGAGAGGAAGAGGATCCGCATGTCGGTGTCGCCGTGGGCGCGGTGCCGGTGGGCGGATCCGGCCGGGGTCCAGGCGATCCGGTTGGCGGGCACGATCGACGTGCCGCGCTCCGTGTGCACCGCGAGGACGCCGACGGCGGCGTAGACCAGATGCCCCCGCGCGTGGGATGCCACCGTGCTCGCACCGCCGGACGGCCAGAGATGCCGGCCACCCGACGGCCACACGTGCGACGTCGCAGCGGTCGACCGGGGTTGGCGGCGAACAGGCATCGGTTGGCAATGTAGCGGTGGGACGCCACCCCCTCGTCGGCCGAGACTGCGTCCGTGCGGTGCAGCCCGCGGTCGCGCAGCGGCCTCGCTGCACGGCGTGGCATCGCGGCAGCCGTCCCGATGCCGTCACGACACAGGAGACACGCATGGCGACGTTCGTGCTCGTGCCCGGCGCCTGGAAGGGCTCGTGGTCGTACGAGGCGGTGGTCCCGCTGCTGGAGCGCGCGGGCCACACCGTCCACGCACTGACCCTGACCGGTCTGCGGCCCGACGACGACGGCCCCACGGTCGCGGCCGCCAACCTCGACACGCACGCCGACGACGTGGTGCGGCACCTCGATCGTCACGACATGACCGACGCGACGCTCGTCGGCCACAGCTACGCCGGCATGGTGATCGCCGCGGCCGCCGACCGTGCGGGCGGGCGAATCGCACGTCTTGTGCACCTCGACGCCTACGTCCCGCACGACGGCGAGTCGTGCTGGTCGTCGACCAACAACCACTTCCGGGAGCTGTTCGCCGACGGCGCCGGCGCCACCGGCTACACCGTGCGTCCGCCGGGCGGCGGCGACCCCCGCCGCCGTCCCCATCCGCTCGGCTCGTTCCTGCAGCGGGTCCAGCTCACGGGCGCGCACACCCAGGTGCCCCGTCGCGAGTTCGTCTACTGCGCGGGATGGGAGGACCGGACGCCGTTCGCCGAGCTCCGCGCCCGGCTCGGGGCCGATCCGGGGTGGCAGGTGCACGACCTTCCGACCGGCCACGACGCGATGCACGAGGCCCCCGAGGCGGTGGCGGCGCTGCTCATCGGGGGCGAGACGGCAACGGAGCTCCACGATCTCGTCCGGCAACGGCACCCGGCGTGACGGATGCCGGACAACCGGCGCGTCCGACCCCGGACCGTCCCGCCGGCCCCGGGAACGGGTGCCGGCCGGTCAGCCCGGTGCCCCGCCGCAGTCGGCGAGGACCTCGGCCAGGACCGTCGCCTGGCTCGTCGGGAGGTCCTTGCTCGCGGTCAGCAGTGTCACCGGACCGCGCGCGGCGACCTCGGCCAGGTGTCGCAGCGCGCGGCGCTGGTCCCCGGTGGTGAGCTCGGCGCGGTAGCGGCGCCGGAACTCGGCGAACTTCGCCGGGTCGTGGCCGTACCAACGGCGCAGGCCGGTCGACGGGGCGACGTCGCGGCACCATTCGTCGAGCCGGGCGTCGGCCCTGCCCAGGCCCCGGGGCCAGAGCCGGTCGACCAGCACGCGTGCGCCGTCGTGCTCGGTCGGCGGATCGTAGACGCGGCGCGTCCGGACCTGCGCCGGCCTGCGCAGCCGCCCGCCTTCGTTCTCCCAGGCCAGTTCAGCCGGCGTCACGGCACGGCCCGGTCCTCGGCGTTCCCGGACTCGGCCGGGAACGCCGACTGGGGCTGGCGCGACGAGACGGCCTTCAACGTCGCCTCGAGACCCGTCGCCGGGTCTGCGCCCCGACCGTCGGCAGGACCGGCGGTGGCGGCGTCGGCCGGGGTCGACCGTTCGAGAAACCGCAACAGCTCCACCGGGAACGGGAGGACCAGCGTGGAGTTCTTCTCCGCCGCCACCTCGACGACGGTCTGCAGCAGCCGCAGCTGCAGCGCGGCCGGGTGCGTGGTCATCACCTCGGCGGCCTCGGCGAGCTGGCGCGAGGCCTGCAGCTCGCCCTCGGCCGTGATCACCCGGGAGCGCCGCTCGCGTTCGGCCTCGGCCTGCCGGGACATCGACCGCTTCATCGACTCCGGCAGGACCACGTCCTTGATCTCCACGCGGTCGATGTGCACACCCCACCCGACCGCCGGATTGTCGATCATCAGTTCGAGGCCCTGGTTGAGCCGCTCCCTGTTCGACAGCAGGTCGTCCAGCTCGCTCTTGCCGATGATCGATCGCAGCGACGCCTGCGCCACCTGCAAGATCGCCGAGCTGTAGTCCTGCACGTCGACAGCCACCCGCATCGGGTCGACCACCCGGTAGTAGACGACGGCGTCGACCCGGACGGTGACGTTGTCGGAGGTGATGCCGTCCTGCGCGGGGATGGGCAGCGTGACCACCTGCAGGTTGACCTTCTGCAGGCGATCGGCGACCGGGACGAGGAGCGCGATCCCCGGGCCCAGCGGTTGCGGACGCACCCGGCCGAACCGGAAGACCACCCCCCGCTCGAACTCCTGCACCACCCGCACGCTCGTCGAGACGCCCAGCAGGCACAGTGCTCCCACCGCGAGCACGATCCAGAGAACGACCATCAGATGCCTCCGATCAGGAGATTCGATGCCGCCCCGGGCGCGGCCGGGCGCCGGCACAGCCGGGTGGGGAGGACGTCACATGGGGTAGGACCCGATGAAGGCGTCCGGATAGCGCCAGGCCAGCCACACCAGCCCGGTGCTCAGCACCGCCGCCACGGCGCCGACGGGACTGCCGAGCACCAGCAGCAGCACCCCCAGCGTCACGGCCACGGTGAGTGCGATCCGGTTCCCGCGTCGTCGCCGGAAAGTCGACGACATCCGCTGCTGCCCGCGATCGAACCTCATGACGAACTCCGGGTCCTCCATCGAGAGGTTCCGTTCGAGCTCGTCCAGCGTGCGGTGGTCATGTTCGTCGAACACCACGCACCTCCTACTTCACAGGCACGTCCAGCACGTTATATCGTAGTACGATAGAAATCGCAAGAACGGTCTCTCGCGGCCCGGAACGCGGCCTGATCAGGAGGACCTTTGCCGCCACCGCCCTTGACCAAGCAGGACTTCGAAGCCCTGGCTCGGTTCCGCTTCGGTATCCGGCGCTACCTGCGGTTCAGCGAGGAGATCGTGCGCCGGCACGGCATCAGCCCGCAGCAGTACCAGCTACTCCTCGCGCTCAAGGGGTTTCCGGGGCGTGACTGGGCCACGGTCGGGGAGCTCGCCGAACGCCTGCAGCTGCGCCACCACAGCACCGTCGAGCTGGTGAACCGGGCCCAGGGACAGAAGCTTGTGCGGCGGGCCCCGGACCCGGACGACGCCCGCATGGTGCGGGTGGGCCTGACGTCGCAGGGGGAGCGAGCCCTCGCCGAACTGAGCGCCCTGCACCGCAGCGAGCTGGAGCGCATGGGCACCGTTCTCGCCCTGCCCAGCTGGGAGGCGCCGGAACCCGCCGAGCCGACGGGCCCATGAGCAACCGCCACACCCGCGGCACGTCGAGTACTCCTGCGTGGCGACCATCGCCACGCACGACCCCTTGTCGTGTGCAGCGCGCGCACGACGGCCGGATCGTCGGCGACCTGGCTTCCACCGCCGCCCGGCAGCTCGCCGAGGCCGGGGTGCGGAGAGCGTCGCGCCGCACGCCCTGGCCGGGGAGCCCCGGGAGGACGGCGCGGTCGTCGACCTGCTGCGTCGGGCCGCGGCGCGCAGCCTCGACCGCGGGTGCTCGACCTGCTCGCCCGGTACGCGCCCGGCGTCCGCGAGCAAGGCCGCCCGTCCGGTCGTGGAATGGACCAACGCGTTCATGCAGCCCCCGCCGCCGCACGCCCAGGTCGAGCTCGGCGAGCGCGGCGGCGTCGCGCAGCGATGTCGCCGTGCCGAGCACAGCGACCGCGCGGGCCAGCCGGTACGGGCAGCCCTGCGCAGCCGGCGCCGGACGGACGCCGAGATCGATGGCGGCCCGCAGGGGCGCCACGGATGCGCTCGGCGGGGGAGGAGCCGCGGAACACCGGGTTGCTGGTCGAGCGGTGTCGGTAGTGCGATGTCGAGGCCTGTCAAGCAGACGCTGACGAACACCAGGCCAGTGACATGTGCAGGTTTTCTGTCGGCCCGGAAGTCGCGGGGAACGTTATGACAATGCGTGTCCTCGTCCCGAGGGCCAAGGGGGAGTAGGGATTGCCCCCGCGGGAACGGGGGCCCGCTCGCTGTCCCGCGGTTCGCGAAACGGGCAAAGTTCTTCTCATCGGACGGAGCGACACGAAAGTCTCTCCCCATACGAGAAGCGACGGAGCCCCCAAATGTTCAAGAGCACCTGCCCCTCCAAGTCCGGCCACGACAAGTGGAACGACGGCGGCGGCTACGGCGGCAAGAACCACGACAAGTACGACGACAAGTGGGGCGGCTACGGCGGCGGCAAGCACCACGACAAGTACGAGGACAAGTGGGGCTGCCACGACAGCAGGTCCGACCACTACGAGAACGACAAGTGGGACTGCGACTCGAAGTACGACCGCAACGACAAGTGGGACGACGACAAGTGGGGCTGCCACGACGACAAGTACTCCCACTGCAACAGCTGACCGGTCCTCTCGTGGGGGGAGGATCGATCAGGAAGCGGTTACGCGCCCGGGCGA
>NZ_BPRG01000198.1:0-169820 GCF_036984265.1 Pseudonocardia sp. D17
GACCTCGACCCCTATCCGACGAGCGACGCGCCCACGCCCTCTACACCCTCATCTGCGAAGAGCCGGATATCGTGGCACGGTTCGAGTTCGCTGATCTTGGACCGAGTCATGTACCGATCGGGGAATCTCACAAGATGGACAGGAACTAGCGGACGCTGCAAAAGGTCAAGAACTGCTCGGCGACGGATTTACCAGCGCGGGCACCGATATGTGAGACGTACGGGAGTCGGACCATCGGGCGGTCGCCGGCCTGACGGCGCGAATGCCCGGCGTCGTAATGGCCGCGAGGACGAGAGTTGGCCCATCTCCATCAAGCCGCTACGACGTTATCAGCGAGACGAATCCAGGACGGTGAGCTTCTCACCCTAAGGTACGACTCGTCCGCGCACTCGAAAACCCCGATTCCTCCGAGTCGGACGCAGCGCGGACACTACGGACTCTGTACCCTCGAGAGGGCTACGATCTAGATGGGAGCCGCAATCACCCATCGCGAGGACGAGTGCCCTAAACCGCTGATCGAGGGCGGCGCTTGAGACCGGTAAGACGGCGCCATCGCGGGCAGAGATTAGCCATTTGAGCAAATGGCGACCCAGAGGTTGTCAGATGCGGACGCCCTGGCCAACGTGGCTCGTTGTGTGTTCGTCCAGCCGTCACGACTCTGTCAGCTCAACGTGACGATCGAGGTCGAGCAGTGGAGCGGCGAGCCGGTGAAGTGCCGTGACTGCCTGGGCAACCGTTGGGTGGTGAAGTTCGTCGACCCCGGGGTGGCTGCCCGAGACAGGACTCGGACGCATCGGGCAGCCTGCCGGAGCGCAGACTAAGCCGGCCGGGCGGCCAAAATTGCTGAATCGAACTCGCCCGCCTTGACGCCGGCGACGAAGGCATCCCACTCGGCTACCGAGAACACGTGCGCCGGGTTCGACGTGTTCTTCGCATCGCGCACACAGATGCCGTCGTCGGTGGCGGCAACCTCCACGCAGCCATTTCCGTTGCAGAAAGAGCTTCGAAGGTACGGGGGAGCGATCATTTTGAAACTCATCATTCCTCTCTTTTCTGTCGCAGAACGTCTCTGATTATGTCCTGGGCGTGAGCACCTCCAATGGAGATGCGCATCAGATCGTTCCAAATATCGCGAAACCGTTCGATCGCGTCGTCCGTCTCGTACCAATGATCGAGGAAATTCCCCTCCTCGTTCACGACTTCCCAGTCGTCGGGGTCCGACGGGATGAAGTGAGTAAACGTCGCATTGGCGATGCGCCGAGGTGTTGCAGTCCTAAGAACCTGTAACTCGATGTTCGGATCGTTCGCGCGGTTGAGGAGTAGTTCGAGCTCGCCGCGCATGATCGACGGGTGCGAGAGTTCTCGGTGGAGGAGTTCCTCTGCGAGAACAATTTTCAGTTGGACCCTCTCGTCCGCGTTTCGATCGTCGAGGATGTGGCGACGTGCGAGCCTGAGGTCGACAAGCTTCTTGACCAGCACTGGATTGTCAGTTGCATACTGAGAGATCATTTCTGTGGCGTACGCCGGCGTCTGTAACAGCCCGGGTAGGAAGGTGTATGAGAAGTAGCGAATCTCCCGAGCCTCGGCCTCAAGGGCAATGAACAGCTCGAGGTCCTCGGCGACCACGTTTGAGAACCGCTGCCACCAAACGGTGGCCTTGGAATCGCGGGTCCAGCGTAGTATTCGCTGACGGTCCTTCTCGTCCTTGACGCGATACAGGTCGAGGAGCGCCTGAACTTCGATCTCTTTGAATATTCCCTCTCCGCGCTCAAGCCGACTCAATTTTGAGGTCGAGCATTCGATTCGCTTAGCGGCCTCAGTCAGGCGCACGTCTCGGTCCTCGCGCAGCGCCTTGAGCCGCGAGCCCAGTCGTCGCCGGACTACCAACGGCCCATGTCGGTCGCTCGGTGGTGCGATTGCAGACCTCTCAGATCTGTCGGGCGTTCGTAACTCACATGGGCGTATAGATCACTACCAAGAGTAGCTGTGATCGTGAAAATTTCATGAAGCAAGACTCGTCAGGCCGCTTGTCGTGTGGGACAGCACCGTACACCCTGGGTGTCAAAACCTTCACGCACGGTCAAGCCTCCGCGCTGAGCGGGCAGTTCTCTGCGATGAATGGCCAGCCTCGCGTGTGGGCGGCCTAGCGGGAGGTGGTGCCCCACGACCTGAGCTTGCTGACATCTCTCGAGTCCGTCGACACGTCGGCGTTGAGTCGAAAGAGGAGGAGCCCACAGCCTGGCGTGCCTGGGCCCCTCCAATCCCATCGATCCGCACGGCAAGTGCTTGCGACAGGAGCCCCAGTATGCATCCAGCCCAAGGCGGTAAAGGTCCACCCACGCTCATCCTTACCGTGGCGCTGCTCGTACTTCCCACGTTCGCCGGTGTATACGTGAACTCGATCATGGGTTGGTGGCCGGGATTCCTCACCTTCCTGACGATCGCGTTAGTCGTTGGTCGGATCGCGTACCGGGCGGGCCGCGACCGTCGGTAACGGGCACTGCAGAAGATGCCGAGGCCGAGCACCGCCTCGGCATCTTCTTGTACGCCTGTGGCTGCACGCTGTTCGGCCGCCCATAAGCGACAAGTCGGTTGTTCAATCTGCCCAGCCGGAAATTCGGGCTGTCGTAGTGCGCCCTCCCGTGACGTGGGATCGCCCTTCGATGGCGCGGCGGCGATCTGACATCAGCCGAGCCGAGATCTGGCCCGATAGGCCGCTTGAAGGGCCTACCCTCCCATTTCACCCGACACAACGGTGGGGAGGCGGCGATGACAGAACGGAGCGAGGCGTCCGTCGAGACGTTGAAGGCGATCACGGCTGCGTTCAACGCACACGACCTGGACGCGATCATGGAGTTCTTCGCGGAGGACTGCTCGTTGGACATGCCGAGGGGGCCCGAGCCCTGGGGGCAGCGGCTCACCGGCAAGGACGCCGTGCGGGCGGGTCTGGCCACCCGCTTCGCGGGACTGCCCGACGTGCACTACGGCGAGGACCGACACTGGGTCAGCGGCGACCTCGGCGTCTCCGAATGGCTCCTCACCGGCACGAGGGCCGACGGCGAGAAGGTGTGTGTCCGCGGCTGCGACCACTGGGAGTTCCGCGGTGGTGAGGTGATCCGCAAGGACTCCTACTGGAAGATCGTCGAGCCCGCCACCTGAGTGGTCACCGGCCCGTCCGACCGCGCCGAACCGGCGTCGTCGCTCGATGTCGAGAATCCACGGTCGGCTCCGTCCCCGGAGGATCGCGACGAAAGCCGCACCGAGGGAGGATCGCCACGATGGAACGACAGGACGTGCTGACCGAGCTCACCGCCGCCCAGGCGCTGCTGGACGCCACCTCCGCTGCCCACCTCGCCTACACCGGCAGGGACGGTACCCCGCGGGTCGTCCCGGTCGGCTACTTCTGGACCGGCGAGGAGTTCGTGGTCTCCACCGCCGACACCGCACCGAAGGTCGCGGCCGTGCGCGCTCGCCCGGACGTTGCGCTGGCCATCGACGGCGGCGGCACGCCCGGGTCGGCGCAGTCGTTGTCCATCAGGGGTCGGGCGGAGGTCCGGATCGTCGACGGCCTGGTGCCGGAGTACGTCGCGGCGGCGCGGAAGTCGATGGGCGCGGAGGCGGCCGACGAGTTCGAGCGGAACTGCCGGCGGATGTACGAGCGGATGGCCCGGATCGCGATCGTCCCGGCGTGGGCGCGCTTTCACGACTTCGGCGCAGGTCGGCTGCCGGGCTTCCTGCAGGAGCTCGCGGAGAAGGCCCGGAACTGATCTGGAGGCCCGGTCCGTCGAGGTCTGAACGCAATCGGGCGCGACGCGGGGCGACGGTTCCGCGCGCCCCACCCTCTCACGGCTTCCGGGTCGGCTCCCGCCGATCGGCTCCCGTGGAGCGGGACTCCGGCTCGGCCGATCGGACTCCGCACGTGGCCCGACCGCCCTGTCCCGGGTAGGCCGGCCGGCTCGCTCGGCCGGGCACAGGGAGTCGTCGGGTGAGCGGTGGGCGAAATCGGTGGCCTCAGTGGTCGCAGGGCCAACGATCTGCCGCCCCTTGTGCCAGACTTGCGGTTCCTGCGCCTCCGCTGAAGCCATCGGCTCACGCGCATCCTTTCCAGGCGGAGGCGCGCATCCCGTGACCGATCAGACCCATGTCACCGTTCTTCTCGTCGAGGACGATCCCGGCGACGCACTCCTGACCCGTGAGGCTCTCGAGGGGCGCACCCGTACCCGGCTCGAGCTCGTCACCGATGGCGCGGAGGCGATCGCCTACCTTCGTCGCGAGGCGCCGCACCAGGACGCCGTCCGCCCGGATCTGATCCTGCTCGATCTGAACCTGCCCCGCCGTGACGGGCGGGAGGTGCTCGCCGAGCTCAAGGCCGACCCGGATCTCGCGCCGATTCCGGTCGTGATCCTGACGACCTCGCACGCCCACGAGGACATCGTGCGCAGCTACGACCTGCACGCCAACGCCTACGTCGCGAAGCCCGTCGATTTCGACGACTTCGCCGCCGCCGTGCGGGAGATCGACGACTTCTACATCGGTCTCGTCCAGCGCCCGAGCCTGTCGACCTCCCCCAACTGACAGCGGCCGGCCGAGGAGCCGGGCACGAGGGGCCCGACGGTCGTGCGGCGTCGGTCGAAGGGCGCCACGCGAAGCTCGTCGGCTCCGGCGGGTAGCCGTCGCCTGCGGGACAGCTGTGTCGATCCCTCGCGGGCCCCGGATCCGGTTCGGCCGGCCGAGGGCGCTTCCTCGCCGCCGGGGATGCGGCCAGTCGTCAGCAGGTCGCAAGGTCCCGGTCCCGCGGCCGGGTGACCGTTTCGGGTAGCCCCCTCGAAGAGGGACAGCGACGGACAGGACGACGCCGAGGGAGCGACGGTGGAGGCATGCGTAGAACCGGCCCCGCACGTACTGCGGGAGTACGCGCTGATCGCCGACGGTGAACGAGGAGCGCTGATCGATCCGCACGGCGACATCGCGTGGCTGTGCGCACCCCGGTGGGACTCGCCCGCGGTCCTGTCGACGCTGCTCGGCGGCCGGGGCCGCTACTCGGTCGCCCCACTGCAGCGCTTCGTGTGGGGCGGTTACTACGAGGACGGTTCGCTGATCTGGCGATCGCGTTGGATCACCGACGACGACGCGGTGGTCGAGTGCCGCGAGGCACTCGCGTTCCCCGGCGACCCGCACCGCGCCGTGATCCTGCGGCAGCTGTCCGCCGTCCGCGGCGAGGCACACGTGGCGGCGCTGCTCGCGCCGGCTGCCGACTTCGGCCACGCGTCGTTCTCCGGGGTCCGGCGATCGGGCGACGGGGTGTGGACCGGACGGAGCGGAGCGCTGCGGGTCAGGTGGAGCGGAGCTCCGCGGGCCGTGTTCGACGGGGAGTCCGGTGCCCTGCGCGCGCAGCTGCGGCTTTCCCCGGGAGAGCGGCACGACCTGGTGTTGGAGCTGTCCGACCGGGAGTTCGACCGGCCACCGCCGCACCCCGGATCGGCGTGGGGGGCGACCGAGACCGGCTGGCGGGAGACGCTGCCCGATCTCGGGCACACCGTCGCCGACCGGGACGCGCGGCACGCGTACGCGGTCATGCGCGGCCTCACCACCGGCGCCGGCGGGATGGTCGCGGCGGCCACCACCAGCCTGCCGGAGCGGGCGGACCAGGGCCGCGACTACGACTACCGCTACGTCTGGGTCCGCGACCAGTGCTTCGCCGGTCAAGCGGTGGCGGCCGCCGGGCCGCACCCGTTGCTCGACACCGCCGTCGACTTCGTCGCGCAGCGGGTCCTCACCGACGGCCCGGACCTGATGCCCGCATACACCGCCGCGGGGACAGCCGTCCCGCCGCAGCGGGAGCTGGACCTCCCCGGCTATCCCGGCGGCTCGAACGTGATCGGCAACCACGTACGCGACCAGTTCCAGCTCGACGTCTTCGGTGAGGCGCTGCTCCTGTTCGCCGCAGCGGCGCGCCACGACCGGCTCGACGCCGAGCGGTTCCGGGCGATCGGCGTCGCGGTCGCGGCGGTCGAGAAGCGGTGGCAGGACGCCGGTGCGGGACTCTGGGAGCTCGACGCCCAGCGCTGGACGCATTCGAGGCTGGTGTGCGCGGCCGGTCTACGTCAGGTGGCGGCAGCCGCCGTGCCCGCGTCCGAGGCCGCCGCATGGAACACCCTCGCGGACCGCATCGTCGCGTCCACGGCCGCCGACTCGCTGCATCCGTCCGGGCGTTGGCAGCGCACGCCGCAGGACCCGCGGGTCGACGCGGCACTGTTGATCCCGGCGCTGCGAGGGGCGCTACCTGCGGACGACCCGCGCTCGGTCGCCACGCTCTCGGCGATCCGTGACGAGCTCGGTCGCGACGGCTACGTGTACCGGTTCCGGCACGACCGGCGTCCGCTCGACCAGGCCGAGGGGGCGTTCCTGCTCTGTGGCTTCCTCACCGCGATGGCCGCGCACCAGCAGGGCGACGTGCCGGGCGCGATGCGGTTGTTCGAGCGCAACCGAGCGGCGTGCGGCCCGCCCGGGCTGTACTCCGAGGAGTACGACGTCGTCCAGCGTCAGATGCGGGGGAACCTGCCGCAGGCGTTCGTGCACGCGGCCCTGCTGGAGGCCGCCGCCCGCCTCGCCGACTGACCCCGCCCCCGCGCGGCACGAGGATGCACCCGTCAGCTGCGACGCCGTCGCCGCGCGCGACGGAGCCGGAGGACGGCCGCGGCCGAGCCGACGGCCAGGGCGGTCCGGTGCATCGAGGCCCACAGCACGACGTCGCGGGACCGGGCCTCGTCGTCGAAGGCGCCGTGCGCGCCCCGATCCGCGTCGTCGTCGCGAGGGACGAACAGGTTCGCCCCGTGCCGCGGCAGGTCGGCCCGGCTCTGCTGACCCGTGACGCCTGCTCGTGCCAGGTAGGCGCGGACCAGCAGCGGAGCCATCCGCTCGCCCAGGATCGTGTAGGCGGTGGAGATGCCGACCCAGATGTTGCGCCGCCGGTGCTCGGCGACGAACCGGATCGCGCGAGCGGCGAGCTCGGGCTGGAACACCGGTGCCACCGGGCGTGGACGATGCCGCATCTTGTTGAGGTTCCAGCTGAACTGCGGGGTGTTGACGCCCGGAAGCTGGACCATGCACACCCGCACCCGACTCCCGGTGTGCGCGAGCTCGGTCGCCACGGACTCGGTGAACCCCTTCACCGCGTGCTTGGCCCCGCAGTACGCGGACTGCAACGGGATGGCGCGATAGGCCATCGCGGAGCAGACGTTGACCACGACCCCCTCGTCGAGGCCGCGCATGCGGGCGAGCGCGGCCCGGGTGCCGTTGACCTGGCCGAGGTAGGTCACCTCGGTCATCCGCCGGTACTCCTCGTCGGTGGTGTCCCAGAAGTAGGCGAGCGACCCGGCGAACGCCGAGTTGACCCAGACGTCGATGGGGCCGAGCTCGTGCTCGACCCGGGCGGCGGCCCGGTCGACGGCCTCGTTGTCGGCGACGTCGACGGCGACCGCCAGCGCCCGGCGGCCCGCGGCGCGGACCTCCTCCTCGGCGGCCTCGAGACCGGCCGCACCACGGGCGAGGATCGCCACGTCGTATCCGGCGGCGGCGAACTCCCGGACGGCCGCCCGGCCCACTCCCGCCGTGCCGCCGGTGACGACGACGATTCCGCCCGTCATCAGGCACCTCCCGGGCTCGTGCGTCGGAGCGCCGCGGCGATCGCAGCCGCCGAGATCGCGGCAGCGGCCATCGAGAGCGGCAGCGCTGCCCGCGCCGCGCGTCGACCGCGCGGTCGTTGCGGCGGTGGCGGCTGCCCGGCGGCCTGGTCCGCACGGGCGGCCGCGTCCGTGCCCGACGCCGCGGCCAGCACCTGGCCGAGGTGTAGGGCGGTCCGTCCGGTCCGGGCGTGGTCGATCTGGGTGCGGCACGAGAACCCGTCGGCGACGACGACCGTCGCCGCGTCGGCGGCCCGCACCGCGGGCAGCAGCGCCTGTTCGCCGCACTCCATCGAGATGCCGTACTTGCCGGCCTCGAAGCCCCACGAGCCGGCGAGGCCGCAGCAGCCGCCGCTCAGCGGCTCGACGGTCAGCCCCATGCGTTCCAGGACCTGCCTGTCGGGGTCGATGCCGCCGGTCGCGCGCTGGTGGCAGTGCCCCCACAGCAGCGCCTTCCCGTCCAGGTGGGGCGGGTCGATGTCGAAGCGGGTGAAGAACTCGCCGAAGTGGTAGGCGTTCCCGGCGAGGCGCCGCGCGTCGTCGTCGTGCGGGAGCATCTTGAGCAGCTCGTCCTTGAAGACGGCCAGACAGCTGGGTTCCATCCCGACGACGGGCGTGCCGGCCCGGATGTCGTCGCGGAGCACGTCGAGGACGCGGCGCAGGTAGCGGTCGGCCACGTCGAGGAACCCGTAGTCGTAGAGCGCGCGCCCGCAGCACACGTGCACCTGCGGCATGACGACCCGCCAGCCGGCGGCCTCGATCGCCTCCACGCAGGCGACCCCGACATCGGTGTGCAGATGGTTGGTGAAGGTGTCCGGGAACAGCACCACCCGACGCCCGTCCGGGTTCCGGGTGCCGCCGCGCTCGGCGAACCACTGCTGCAGCGTCTGCGACGCGAACGGGGGCAGCGGGCGCCGCAGGTCGATCCCGGCGGCGAGCTTGGCCACGTGGGCGAGGCCGGGCGTCCGGGTCACGAGGTTGACCAGCTCGGGCATCCGCGACGCGAGCCGCGCGACCTGGTCGATGAACCCGAAGGCGTAGGCGTGGCGGTTGCGCCGGCGTCGCCACGACTTGTAGTGGTGGTAGCGGAACTCGGCCTTGTACGTGGGCATGTCGACGTCGACCGGGCAGTCGCTGGTGCAGCCCTTGCAGGCCAGGCACAGCTCGAGGCCGTCGGCGACCTCCTTCGACTGCCAGCCGTCGGTGATGACCTCGCCGCGCAGCATCTCGAACAGCAGCCGGGACCGTCCGCGCGTGGTGTGCTTCTCCTCGCGGGTCACCTGGTAGCTGGGGCACATGGTCTGCGCGGGCTCGGGGTCGCGGCACTTGCCGACCCCGACACAGCGCAGCGCGGCGTGCGCGAAGTCGCCGTCGTCCTGGGGGTAGGCGAACCGGACCTCGGGACGCCAGGGGTTGTAGTCGGTGCCCAGCTTGAGGTTCTCGTCCATCCGGTAGGCGTCGACGACCTTGCCCGGGTTCATCTTCGCGTCCGGGTCCCAGATCGCCTTGAACTCGCGCATCGCCTGAATCAGCCGGGGGCCGTACTGCTTCTCCAGCAGCTCGGCGCGCTGCTGGCCGTCGCCGTGCTCGCCGGAGAGGGTGCCGCCGTAGCGGGTGACGAGGTCGGAGGCGTCGTCCATGAACGCGCGGTAGTCGCGGATCCCCTCGGCGGTGCGCAGGTCGAAGCTGATCCGCGAGTGGATGCAGCCCTCGCCGAGGTGCCCGTACATCGCCCCGCGCAGCCCGTGCCGGTCGTAGAGCGCGTCGAGCTCGCGGATGTAGGCGCCGACCTTCTCCGGGGGGACCGCCGAGTCCTCCCAACCGGGCCAGTGGTCGCCGTCGGCCGGGAACGCGGTCGAGCCGAGGCCGCCCTCGCGGATGGCCCACAGGGTCTCGCTGTTGCCCCCTTCCTGCACGCTCTTCGCGACCCGGATGCGGTCGTCGTCGTAGCCCTTGTCCCCGCGCAGCCAGTCGACGAACGCCCGGGAGCGGGCCACCGACTCGTCGGTGGTGTCGGCGCCGAACTGGACCATGAGCCAGGCCCCGCCCTCGCGGCGGCGCGGCAGCTCGTGCAGCCCTCCGAGGTTGATCTTCTTCAGCTGCTCGTCCTCGATCAGCCGCTCGTCGAGCGCCTCGAGCCCGATCGGCTTCCACGCCATGATCTCGGGGACGTGGGTCGCCGCCTCGGCCAGCTCCGGGTACTGGACCAACACGGTCGTCCGCTGGAACAACGCGGGCGTGAGCATCAGGACCGCCCGTAGTGCGATCGCGCACGTGCTCTCGGTGCCGACGAGGGCGCGGGCGACGTTGAACCCGTTCTCCGGCAACAGCTCGTCGAGGTTGTAGCCCGAGACCCGGCGCGGCAGCACGTCCACCGACGGGTAGCCGGCGCGGATGTCGTCGGCGTACCGGTCGCGCAGGTCCCGCAGCTTCGCGTAGATCTCGCCCTTGCGCCCGCCGGCGGCGATGATCTCGTCGAGCCGGTCCTCCTCGTCCACACCGACCCAGAAGCGTTCGCCGTCGTAGGTGACGACCTCCAGGGCGTGGGTGTTGTCCGACGTCCGCGGGCCCGGCCCGTAGTGGCGGGCCTGCACCGAGTGGACGCCGCACGAGTTGTTCCCGATGTTGCCGCCGATGGTGCACCGCGAGTGCGACGACGGGTCGGGCCCGAACACCAGCCCGGCGCGTCCGGTGACCTTGTTGAGCTGCTCGTTGATCACCCCGGTCTCGGTGGTGACCAGGCGGTTCTCCACATCGACGTCCTCGACCCGGGTCAGGTACTTCGAGAAGTCGATCACGACGGCGTTGTTCACGGTCTCGCCGGAAAGGCTCGTGCCCCCGCCCCGGGACACGACGGGCGCGCGGTACCGATGGCACGCCTGCATCGTGGCGACGACGTCGTCGAGGGTTCTCGGCACGACGACGCCGACCGGTACCTGCCGGAAGTTCGACGCGTCGCCTGCGTACATCGCCAGGGACGCCGTGTCGAAACGGACCTCCCCGGTGACGTGCCGGCGCAGGTGCTGCTCCAGCCCCTTCGTGTTGATCTTCGCGGTGGCGACCATGCCGCCCGCGAACCGTGGGTCGGGTCGGGCCGGGACAGTGGTGGTCACTCGTTCCTCCCCGGCATCGCGTCCTTCACCGACTCGGTGAACTCGTGCAGTTTCTGCTTGGCCCCCTTGGTGATCACCCCGGCCTCCTCGGGGTCGCCCTTCATCATCGCCATGGCGGACTTCTTGCCGAGCTCCTTCTTGATGTGCGGCGGCACCGGCGGGATCTCCGGGTCCGTGACGACCTCGAGCACGCACGGCCCGTTGGCGGCGAGCGCCCGGTCCCAGGCCGCGCCGAGGTCGGCCGGGTCGTCGACCTTGATGCCCTCGAACCCGAGGAGCTTCGCGAACTCGGCGTACGGGACGTCGGGAATCCACTGGGTGCCCATGAACTTCGGGTCGCCGGACTCGGCCCGCTGCTCCCACGTGACCTGGTTGAGGTCCTGGTTGTTCAACACGCAGAACACCAGTGTCGGGTTCTGCGCGGTGAGCCGGTCGAGGTAGCGCTTGACGGTGACGAGCTCGGCCATCCCGTTCATCTGGAACGCGCCGTCCCCGACGAGCGCGATCACCGGACGGTCGGGGTACGCGAACTTGGCGCCGATGGCGTAGGGGGTACCCGCGCCCATGGTGGCCAGCGTGCCGGCGAGCGAGGCCCGCATCCCCCTGCCGAGCCTGAGGTACTGCGCCCACCAGTTCGTGGCCGAGCCGGAGTCGGTCGTGACGATCGCGTCCTCCGGCAGCCGCGACGAGAGCTCGTAGGCGACCAGCTGCGGGTTGACGGGGTCGGCGGGCTCGTGGGCGCGGTCGTCGAGGACCCGCCACCATTGCTCGACCTCCTTCTCGATCTTCTCCCGCCAGGACCGGTCCTCCTTGCGTCGCAACAGCGGCAACAGGGCCGTCAAGGTGTCGCGCGAGTCCCCGACGAGGTTGGCCTGCACCGGGTAGCGCACCCCGATCATGCGGCCGTCGATGTCGATCTCGACGGCCTTCGCCTGTCCCTCCTCGGGCAGCCACTCCGCGTAGGGAAAGCTCGTCCCGATCATGAAGAGGGTGTCGGCGTCCTTCATGAGCTCGTAGCTCGCCGTCGAGCCCAGCAGGCCGATCGGACCGGTGACGTACGGCAGGTCGTCGGGCAGCACCTCGCGGCCGAGCAGGGTCTTCGCGACTCCCGCCCCCAGCAGTTCGGCTGCGGCGACGACCTCGTCCTGGGCCTCCGCGGCACCCTGACCGACGAGCATCGCGACCTTCGAGCCCTCGTTGAGGATCTCCGCGGCCTTCGCCAGCTCGGTGTCGGGCGGGATCACCCTCGGCCGGGTCCAGCCGACGCTGGTGTACACGGCACCGTGGGTCCGCGGCGGGGACGGCTGCGCGTCCTCCTCCTGGACGTCGACCGGGAAGACGATCGTCGCGACGGTGCGGTTGGACAGCGCGACCTTGCAGGCGCGGTCCACCAGCTGGCGCGCCTGGGCGGGGTGCATACAGGTCTGCACGAACTCCGACACGTCGGTGAGCAGCACCGTCGGGTCGATCTCCTGCTGGAACGCGGCACCGAGGGACAACCGCTTCTGCTGCCCGACGATCGCCACCACCGGCTGATGGTCGAGCTTGGCGTCGTACAGGCCGTTGAGCAGGTGGATCGCGCCGCCGCCGGAGGTGGCGATGCAGCAGCCCAGCTCACCGGTGAACTTGGCGTGGGCGCCGGCCATGAACGCACCCATCTCCTCGTGCCGCGGCTGGATCAGCTCGGGGTCTCCGTCCGCGCGGTCGAGTGCGCCGAGGAACCCGTTGATCCCGTCGCCGGGGTAACCGTAGATCCGGTGGACGCCCCATTCACCCAGCCGTTGCAGCACGTAGTCGGCGACCTTCGGCATTGCCGTCCTCATCTCCTCGCGGTGTCGTGATGGCGGGCCGTGCCACGATCCCGTCGCGGTGCCCCCGCGACCGGTCCGATGTGGCCCTGCTCCACGGCTACCCGGACTCCCCGCGCCCGGTTCAGGACGGCACCCTGCGATTGCCTGACGAAACGGCGGCGGGCCGACGACGGCCGAGCGGGCGGGGTAGGCCGAAGGAGTGCGCGACACCGCCCCCAACAGCGAAAATCCCGTCGTGGAGCGGCTCGAGGCGGCCGCCTACACGATCCCCACCGACGGACCGGAGTCCGACGCCACCATGAGCTGGGACTCCACGACCTTCGTCCTCGTGCGCGCCCATGGCGGCGGGCACACCGGAATCGGCTACACCTACGCCGGACCGGCCGCGGTCGGTGTGGTCACCGGGACGCTCGCCGGCGTCGTCCGCGGCCGGGACGCCGCCACCCCGGCCGCGTCCTGGGCCGCGATGCGGCACGCCGTGCGCAACCTCGGAGGTCCCGGGCTGGTCGCCGAGGCGATCTCGGCGGCCGACATCGCGTTGTGGGACCTGCACGCCCGGCTGCAGTCGATGCCGCTCTCGACGGCCCTCGGCGCGGTCCACGAGGCGACGCCGATCTACGGCAGCGGCGGGTTCACCTCCTACGACGACCGTCGGCTCGCCGAGCAGCTGCGCGGCTGGGTCGACGCCGGCATCCCGCGGGTGAAGATGAAGGTCGGCCGCCGGCCGGACGAGGACCAGGACCGGGTGCGGGTCGCCCGCCGCGCGATCGGCGACGACGTCGAGCTCTTCGTCGACGCCAACGGTGCGTGGACCCGCAAGCAGGCGCTCGGCTGGGCCGACCGGCTCGCCGACGACGACGTCCGCTGGCTGGAGGAACCGGTCAGCTCCGACGACCTCGACGGTTTGCGGTTGCTGCGCGACCGCGGTCCGGGCGGGATGGACGTCGCCGCGGGGGAGTACGGC
The DNA here is from genome assembly GCF_036984265.1 of Pseudonocardia sp. D17. Lineage (NCBI taxonomy): Bacteria > Bacillati > Actinomycetota > Actinomycetes > Pseudonocardiales > Pseudonocardiaceae > Pseudonocardia > Pseudonocardia sp. D17. The sequence goes on from NZ_BPRG01000198.1 coordinate 13,571, forward strand.
TACGACCTGCCGTACTTCCACCGCATGCTCTCCGCCGAGGCGGTCGACTGCCTGCAGGCCGACGTCACCCGGTGCGGTGGCCTCACCGCGCTGCAGCGGGTCGCCGCCCTGTGTGACGCCAGGTGCCTCGACCTCTCGTTGCACTGCGCGCCGCAGGTGTCGGCGCACGCCGGCACGGCGGTCTGGCACCTGCGCCACCTCGAGTACTTCCACGACCACGAGCGGATCGAGCGCATCGCCTTCGACGGTGTCCTCGAACCCGAGCCCGGTGGTTCGCTGCGTCCCGACCGGTCACGCGCCGGCCTCGGCCTCCGGGTCAGGACCCAGGATCTCGAGCGGTACCGCACCGCGTGACCCCGACCTTCCCATCCCCTGACGAACGCCGCGGTGCCAGTTCTGCGGGCGCGAACCGGGTAGGCCAGGGACAGCAGACGACCAACCGCAAGGGAGGGAGGACAGATGTTGAGCGAACGGGAGCGGAACGCACTCGAGCAGATCGAGCGCGACCTCTCCGCCGACACCGGTTTCGCGGCGGCGATGGCCGGGTCGCGACGACATTGGGAGCAACGGTGGCAGCCGAAGTGGACCGTGGCGCTCTTCGTGACGGGATCGATGGTGACGATCCTCTGCGCGGTGCTGGGCAGCGCCGTCGGAGCGGCGGTCGGTGTGGCGACGTGCGGCGCCGCCCTCGGTCTGTCCTGCGCCCTCGCCTCCGGCAGGAGCGCCGCCGGACCTGGGGTCCGGCGTCGCTCGCGCCGCGCCTGAACCTCGCCCGGCTCATGTGTCCGTGCGGAACCGTCCGGTCCCGTGCATCCCTCGCACCACCATGTGGAGTGATCAGATGACAACCCACGCCGCTGCCCTCGGACACAACGGCAGCCCGGAGAAGTCCGGTCCGCGTACCCACGACCATCCCGGTACCGATGACTACGCGTTCTGGCGAGAGCACACGACGATAACGCTGCAACCCGTCGCGGCCCCGTCGATCCTGGGGCTGTTCGGGTTCGCCGTGTCGACGTTCATGGTCGCGGCCAACCTCGCGGGCTGGTTCGGCAACGAGACGACCACGCCACTGGTGTTGTTCCCGTTCGCCTTCGCGTTCGGGGGAGTCGCCCAGCTCCTGGCCGCGATGTGGTCCTACCGCGCCCGTGACGCACTGGCGACGGGGATCCACGGGGCCTGGGGATCGTTCTGGATCGGCTACGGCCTCTACACGCTGCTCGTCGGTCTGCACATCGCGCCCGGGACCTCCGGCAGCACCGATGCCAGGGTCGCCTTCGGCTTCTGGTTCATCGGTCTCGCGGCCGTCACGTGGACCGGGTTCGTCGCCGCACTCGCGGAGAACATCGCCCTCGCCCTGGTGCTGTTGACGCTGGCCGCCGGCTCCACCCTGCTGGCGATCGGGATGACGGTGGCCGCTCCGGTGCTGGTGACCGTCGGCGCGATCGTGCTCGTCGCGTCCGCGGTCATCGCCTGGTACACCGCGAGCGCGCTGATGCTGGCCGCGACGACGGGACGCGTCGTCCTGCCGGTCGGTCACCGGGAGGCCGGAGGGATCCGCGACCGGGTCGGTGCTCGGTCGTCGCGGCCGATCCAGTACGCGCAGGGTTTCCCGGGGGTGAAGGTCGGCCAGTGACGGCGGCTCGTACTCGCCGGCCCGCCTCGACGTCGCCCGCGCGGGAACGGGACGACCTCGCGTTCGTCGCCCGGGACCGCGCCGGGTGACGTGCGCCGTGCGGGCGCATCCCGGTCCGCGCGCCCGGGTACGGAGAGGGGGCCGGGCGCCCGCGGCCCGACCGGGATAGAGGGGTAGGTACTGCGTGCTCGGAATCGTGCTCATGCTCGTCGCCGCAGCGCTGAACGCGACGGCGTCGGTGCTGCAGCGCCGTGCGGCCCGGGACGAGCCGGAGTCGCGGTCGTTCTCCGCGCAGCTGATGCTGGATCTGATCCGTCGGCCGGCGTGGCTCCTCGGCATCCTCGCGATGCTCGGTGGCTTCGTGCTGCACGCGGTGTCGATCTCGGTCTCACGGATCGCGCTGGTCCAGCCCGTGCTGGTGATCGAGCTGCCCTTCACGCTGCTGGCGGCGTCGTGGATGTTCGGCCTGCGCCTGGGCAGGCGGGACTGGACCGCGATCGGGTTGCAGTCCGTCGGCCTGGGCATGCTCGTGGGCTGTCTGGCGCCGTCGGGCGGGGACCCGGGCACGGTGCCGGGTGCGACGTGGGCGTTGGGGATCGCGCTCACGGCAGCCGGGATCGTCGCCCTGGTCGTACTGGGCCTGCGCGCTCGACAGGGCCGTCGTGCCGCTTTCCTCGGTGTGGCCACGGGCGCGGCGTTCGGGTTGAACTCGTCGCTCATCGCGGGTGTGGGTGCGGCCGTGAGTCGCGGCGACGGCCTGTTCACGACGTGGCAGACCTACGCCGTGGCGGTCGTCGGCCCGGTGTCGTTCTTCCTCCTGCAGAACGCGCTCGAGAGCGGCACGCTCGTCGCGTCGCAGCCCGGTTTCACCCTGACGAATCCGGCCGTGTCGGTGGCCTGGGGACTCGCCGTGTTCGGCGAACAGGCTCGCGGTGGCGGTTTCCTGGCCGCGGGCGTGATCGGCGCCGTCCTCGTGGGTGTGGGGACGCTCCTGCTCGCCCGCTCGCCACTCCTCGAGTCCGACACCTCGTCCGGGAACGGCCCCGACGCCGGCACCGGCGGTGGTTCGGCGCCCCCACGGGGAGACGTCCGCGAGCCGGCTACCGGGTCGGGGAGACCGGGGGACTGACCGGGGGAGTCGTGGTCGGGGGCGGCGGCACCGCGGGAGAACCAGGGTCGGGCAGCACGGCGACGGTGGGGGTCGGCACCGGCGGGATCACCGACCGGTCGACGGGCTCGGGATGGTCCTGGGTGGCGACGCCGCAGCCGGTGAGCAGCCCGACCAGCAGGAGCACCACCGCGACGGCACGCCGACGGGGTCTCACGTCGTGCCCCGCGGGATCTCGACGACGACGCGGGCGCCACCGAACGGGCTCTCCTCGATGCGCACGCGGCCGTGGTGCGCGCGGACGTGCCGGGCGACCAGCGCGAGGCCGAGCCCCGTGCCGCCCGTGTCCTCGCGACGCCCGGCGATGCCGCCGCGGGAGAACCGCTCGAACACCTCCTTGCGCAGCTCCACCGGGATTCCCGGACCGGCGTCGTCGACCTCCACCCGGACTCCGTCGGAGGAGGGCGACACCCCGACCCGGACGGCGCCGCCCCCGTGGTACGCCGCGTTGTCCAGCAGGTTCTCGACGACCCGGTCGAGCCTGCGGCGGTCGGCGAGGACCTTGGGCGGCGTCGTCGCGACGTCCACGACGATCCCCGGTCGGGCGCCGACGGCATGGGTGACCACGTCCACCATGTCGCACTCCTCCAGGTCGCTCTCGTCGATCCGCTCGTCCCGGGAGATCTCGAGCAGGTCGCCCACCATCGTGCGGAAGCGGTGCACGTCGGCGTCGAGGAGATCCACCGCCTGCTGTGCGGTCGGGGTCAGCTCGTCGCGTCGGCGACGGAGGATCGCGACGGCGTTGACCAGCGTGGTCAGCGGCGAACGCAGCTCGTGGCTCACGTCCCCGGCGAACCGGGCATCACGCCGGACCCGCCACTGGAGGTCGTCCGCCGTTCGGTTGAAGGTGGCCGCGAGCGGCGCGAGGTCGGCGTCGTCCTGTTCGGGGAGCCGGGCGTCGAGGTCGCCGGCGGCCATCCGAGCGGCCGCGTCCCGCAGCTCCGTCAGGGGACGCAGGGCGCGTCGCCCGGCCCAGCTGCCCAGGCCGAGACCGAGCAGCCCACTGACGCCGACGCCCGCCGCCAGCACGGCGCTCAGGAACCGGAGCGAGCTGTCGAGACCCGAGAGCGGCGCGACCTCGACGTAGACGCCACCCTCGACGGGCAACGCGACCGCGAGAACCGGCTGTCCGGCGGCCACGACACGCTGCCGGGCGGGGGTCCCGGACCCCGCCAGTGCGAGCAGCTCGGCGGGGAGGGCCGGCACGTCCTGAGCCGGTCCGCTGACGGTCCACGTCCCCTGCCGACGCAGGGCGACGGTCACGTCACCGCCACCCGCGAGTCCCTGGATGAGGTCGACGGGCCCGTTCCTGCGTGGGTCGCGGAGCACCTCCTGCACGAGGTGGGCGTCGACCGCCGCCTGGGTGGTGGCGCCCTGCTCGCGCCTGCTCAGCAGGTAGCTCGACGCGAGGTGCCAGGTCACGACCGCGAGCAGCCCCGTGATCGCCATCGACATCGCCGCGAAGGCGATGGCCACCCTCCAGGTCATGGGGAGCTGGCGCTGCAGCAGGCCGGCCCGCCGTGGGCTAACCGTCGGCATCGGCTCGGACGGCGGCCCGGTAGCCGGAGCCGCGGACGGTGAGGACCAGCGCCGGGTGGTCGGGGTCGCGTTCGATCTTGCAGCGCAGCCGCCGGATGTGGACGTCGAGGAGCCGGGTGTCGCCGAGGTAGTCGTAGTCCCAGACGCGCCGCAGCAGGTCCTCGCGCGTGACGACCTTGCCTCCCGCCACGGCCAGCTCGACGAGGAGCCGGAACTCCGTTCTGGTCAGATGGACGTCGGCCGTCCCGCCGTCGCGGTGACAACGGACGACGCCCTCGTCCGGGCGGACCTCGACGTCGCCGATCGTGAGCGTGGCGGCCGCGGTGTCCGGGCGCCGGCGCCGCACCAGCGCCCTGATCCGGGCGGCGAGCTCCCCGGCGACCACCGGCTTGGTCACGTAGTCGTCGGCGCCCGCTTCGAGACCGGCGATGACCTCGGCGGACTCCGACCGCGCCGTGACGATGATGATCGGCAGATCACCCCGTGCCCGCAGCCGCCGGCACACGGTGAGCCCGTCGGTGCCCGGCAGCATCAGGTCGAGCAGGACGGTGTCGACCGGATCGCGGGCCAGCAGCGTCATGGCCTCCTCACCGGAGGACGCCGTCGACACCGCGAAACCCTCGTCGTCAAGCGCCAGGGAGAGGGCCTGCCGGATCCGGCCGTCGTCGTCGACCACCAGGACACGCGTCCGCGCCCCCGGCGCCGTCGTACCTCCCGCGGCGCAGCGGACGGGCGCGGATCGGGCCGGACGTGGGATCGAGGTCATCGCGGCACCATGGTGCTCCTGTCGAGCGCCCCGGGCGACCTGGCGCGGCACCCGATCCCGTGCGGGCCACCGATCGTCAGCAGATCGTCAGGTCCTCGCCGTCCCGGCGACCCGCGAACGGGACCCGGCGGGTCGAAGGGGGACGGCGGCCTCCCGGGTCGAGACCGACGAGGCGACAAGGGTGGTGGACATCGTCGGCACGACCGGCTTCAGACGGTTGAGCTCTCGCGTTCGACCCGGGACAGGACGACGGGGCACGACACGAGATGACCCGGGCCGGCCGGCTCCAGGAAGACCTCGTTCTGCGCACACGACGGCAGTGCTTCGGGGCAACGCGGGTGAAAGCCGCACCCCGACGGCGGGTCGGCCGGGCTGGGCGGCTCGCCCGGAATGGGCGCCACCCTGCCCCGCCGCGGGTCCGGTGTGGCGGCAGCCCCGAGCAGCGCCCGGGGGTAGGGGTGCCTGGGGCGCGCGTAGATCTCCGCGCGAGGAGCCGTCTCGGCGATCCGGCCCAGATACATGACGGCCACGAGGTCGCTGATCTGGCTGACCACGCCCAGGTCGTGGCTGATGAAGATGTAGGAGAGGTCCTGCTCCCGCTGCAGCCTGCGCAGGAGGTTGAGGATCTGGCCACGCAGTGAGACGTCCAGCGCCGAGGTGGGCTCGTCGGCGATGATCACCTTGGGCTCGGTCGCCAGGGCCCGGGCGATGTTGACCCGCTGGCGCTGGCCGCCCGAGAGCTGCAGCGGTCTGCGGGTGGCGAGGTCCGGGTCCAGGCCGACGGTCTCGAGCAGCGAGTCCGGAGGCGTCCCCACTGCTCCCGGCCGCTACGTCGACGCCAGGGCGATCGAGCCGGTCGAGTTCGTGCCCGGACTGGCGTTCCGTCCGGTTCTCGGCGAACAGATGATGACGAACTTCGTGCACTTCGAACCGAACACCGAGGCCCCGGTTCACCAGCACGAAGAGGAGCAGATCGTCATCGTGCTCGACGGCGAGTTCGAGTTCGAGCTCGACGGCGAGGTGCGCGTGATGCGCGCCGGTGATGTCGCCGTGATCCCGCCGTGGGTGCCGCACGGCGCCCGGACCCGCGATACCCGCTGCGATGAGATCGACGTGTTCAACCCGCCGCGCAAGACGCTGGTCGAGCACCTGCGTCGGCAGGCCTGCCGAGGCCACGGACCCGGCCTGACGCGCGGACGGGCCTCCGGCGGCGCATACCGGCGCCGCCTGAAGGGGACCGCGGCGTCGTCGCGGCTCTCGGCTCGGAGGCAGGGATCGGCCGGTTCGGGGCCAGGGCGTGTCCGACACCGGTGCCCGCGGCGGTCGTGCGGCGACGCCCGTCGGCGCCGAACGGACCGACGTCAGGGTGCTGATGAACCGCCCCGGGCGGGCGGGTCGGGGCGCGGCCACACCTCCGCGCTGCTCCTGGCGCGCTGCCGCGCGTGGCGCCGCCGCCCGACTCGGGCATCGTGCGATATCGCGTCGCCGGCCGCGTCGATGGTCGTCAACGAGAGCCGACGCGGCCCGACTCGTCCGGACGGCCAGGGTGCTCCGGTGGTCAGCGGCATTCGCGGATCCCGCTGCGCGACATGGCGCTCGGATCTGATCGCGCGGCGCCGGGCTGCCGGCGCCGACGACGCTCACCCGGGGATTCGGCGGGACGGCCCGCGGCAGGTCCGGCCAGGTCGGTCGGCGGCGAAACCGCCGGGGCCGATGTCTCGTCGAGCCGGCGAGGAGTGTGTCGTTCCCGTGCGGCCGACGTGCGGCCGAGGTCACCTGGGCCGGCGATGGAGACCCGTCACGCAGCCGCTTCGCCGACCGGGTCCGTCCCTCGACGGCGCGCGGTGAGCAGCGCGGCGGTGCGTCCCGACAGGACGGCGAACACGGCTCCCGTCACCACGGCGGCCGCCGCGACCAGGGCGGGGTGATCGGCGCCTGCGCGCGTGATCGGCACGTCGGTGGCAACCATCGTGGCGACCGTGATCGCGAACCCGACAACGATGGCCGGAGCGGCGGCGAGCAACGGGATTCGGGACAGGGCGATCATCAGGGCGCTACCGAGCCCGACGCCGATCCCCAGCACGAGTGTGCCGCCGCCGGCCGCCGTCACCAGAAGCAGGGTCGCGGTCGCGACCGCGATGCCAACCAGGTTGGCCAGTGCCGACAGGGCCGCGCCCCGGATGCCGCTCCCCACCAGGAACGCGCACGCCCACGCGAGGAAGACGACCCACACGGGCAGCGGCAGGATCGTCGCCGTCAGCCAGGTGGAGATCGCTCCCCACAGGCCTACCGACACCGTGAGTGCAGTCTTCTCTCCCATAGCGGGTCCCTTCTCGCGGAGTGTGAACTGAACGAGACAGCCAGCACTTGGAAGGTTCTGCGGATCGCGCTCAAGGTGGCTGTGAACTGGGCTTACTCTATCTTCCCTCTAGCTTGACCTCAAGATATCATTTCAGATGAAACTTAATGAGAAGAGGTTTTGATGGCTGACATCGAGTTCCGGCCCACCGCGTCGGACTACGTCTTCACGTTCGGTGGCGTGGCTCCCGTCCGGAAGGTCGAGCCGGGCGACGTCCTGCGACTGTGGAGCGAGGACGCCTTCGGAGGAGTTCTCCAGCGTGCGACGGACCGCCCGACCGAACTGCTCGACACGCGCTACCTGAACCCGCAGACCGGACCGTTCTACGTGGAAGGGGCAGAACCCGGCGACACGCTGGTCCTGCACATCGTCGACCTGACCCCGGCCCGGGACTGGGCCGCGTCGACGACGATCCCGTTCTTCGGCGGTCTGACGAGCACCGATCGCACGCGACTGCTGCAGGAACCCCTGCCCGAGCTGACCTGGATCTACCAGGTCGATCGCACGCGGAACGTGGCCTTGTTCGAGGCCCAGCGCCCGGTGGCAGGCCGCGAACCGTTCTCGGTCGAGCTGCCGTTGGAGCCGATGCTCGGGACCGTCGGCGTCGCGCCGCCGTTGCGGGAGGTCCGGACGTCGCTGACGCCCGACAACTTCGGGGGCAACATGGACACGCCCGAGATGCGGGCGGGGGTCACCGTGTACCTGCCGGTCAACGTGCCGGGCGCGCTCTTCTCGATCGGCGACGGCCACTACCGGCAGGGCGAGGGGGAGAGCTGTGGGACGGCGATCGAGGGTGCGATGGACTCGACGCTGATCGTCGAGCTGATCAAGGGGCGTGCGCCGGCCTGGCCGAGGCTCGAGAACGACGAGTTCATCATGACCGTCGGCTCGTCGCGCCCGCTCGAGGACGCGTGGCGGATCGGGCAGGTGGAGATGGTCCACTGGCTCGGCGAGCTGCACGGGATCGACCACCTCGACGCCTATCAGCTGCTGACCCAGATCTCCCTGACGCCGATCGCCAACGTCGTCGACGCGAACTACAGCGCGGTGACGAAGGTCCGCAAGTCGTTGCTGCCGGAGGTCCCCGCCTACGACGCGATCCACCGGGACCTGCGTGCGCGTGCCGCCGGGGTCCGCTGACCGCGGGAACGAGCGAACTCGGCCGGCGTCCGCAGGACGTCGGCCGAGTTCGTCTCGAAGGGAGTCCGCGGTCAGTGCCCGTGCCCGTGGCCGTGGCCGTGGTCGTCGGAGTGCTCGTCCTCGTGGGCGAGCAGCCGCTTCTCCTCGTCGGTGCGCGCCTCCAGGTCCTCGGCCGAGAGGATGCCCCGGGCCTCGAGCAGGCGGAAGAACGCGCCGGTGAACTGCCGGTAGTACACCGCCGGGTCGCAGGTGTCGGTGATGCCGCTGCGCTCGATCTCGTCGATCAGCAGGGTCTTGAACTCGTCCCAGGGGTAGAGCCCCTGCTCGTGCAGGCTCACGACCATGCCGAACGCCCGACTCTGCCACGGCGCGTCGAAGGTCGGCTCGCCGTTCGAGCGCGGGATCGCCGCGACGCCCTCGAGGTCGGGGACCGTGATCGAGGCGGTCATGAGGGCACGCTCACGAGTGCGACGCCGACCATGGAGTCACGGCTGACGATCTCGGCGAGCTGCTCGGCGCTCCAGCCCTCGGTGCCGGCCGGGCGCTGGGGCAGCACCAGGTAGCGCAGCTCGGCGCTCGTGTCCCAGACGTCGATCCGGACCTCCGGGCCGAGCTCGACGCCGAACTCCTTCAGCACCTCGCGCGGCTCCTTCACGACCCGCGCTCGGTACTGCGGGTACTTGAACCAGGCCGGCGGGATTCCCAGCAGCGTCCACGGATAGCAGGAGCAGAGCGTGCAGACGATGACGTTGTGCACGTCGTCGGTGTTCTCGACCGCCAGCAGGTGCTCGCTCTGCAGGCCGGTGAAGCCCATCGACCCGATGGCCGAGGTGGCGTCCCGCAGGAGCCACTCCTTGAAGTCGGGCTCGGTCCACGCGCGGGCGACGACCTTGGCGCCGTTCATCGGCCCCATGTCGTTCTCGAACGCGTTCACGACCGCGTCGACGGCCGCGGACTCGGCAAGGCCACGCTCGACGAGCAGTGACTCCAGTGCCCGGACGCGGGCCTCGACGTCGTCGAGGGACATCCAGCTCAGCTTGCCGCTCTCGAGCTTCTCGGGAGTAGTCATGGTTGTCTCTCTCGCTTCGGTGAGGCCGGTCAGGCGTCGGCGGGGTCGAGGTAGCTCTCGAACAGGTCGGCGTAGAGGTGGAAGTCGCCCTGCCCGTCCGCGACCTCGGAACCCCACAGATCGGCCTTGTCGAACCGGACGGTGTAGAGGTGGTTGGGCTCGTCGACCTGGCGGTGCGCGCTGGCGGCCGGATCGTGGTGCGCCCCGTGGTGCCAGTGGACGACCCCGACCGCCCGGTTGAGGTAGCCCGGCAGTCGGTTGTGCGATGCGACGTTGATGTTGCGGACGCGAACCGTGTCACCAGGTGCGAACCGGGGCTCCTGGTCGGTGTCGACGTTGTGCGGGGTGCCGGCCCACAGGACGCCCATCATCTTGTCGGCGAGCGGGCTCAGGGTCTCGGGCTTCGGCGGGTTCGCGGCGAACGAGCCGGCGGGCTGGGTGCGGACCCGCTCGTCGATCTCCTCGTGGGTGATGATTCCCTTGTCGTTGAGCAGCTTCTCGACCGAGTAGAGCCAGTGCTCGTAGTAGTTCGAGTCGGTGTAGTGCGCCCACGGCATCAGCTCGATACCGTGCCGCTGCTCGTCGAGGTTGAAGGCGCCGCCCGCGATCGCCATCGCGGTGAGGGCGTGCATCCGGCCCTCGAAGGCGTACCGGAACGGCGGCTGGTCGGGATCCTTGAAGACCTCGATCACCGGGCCGAGGCCGTCGCGGCCACCTACGTCGTGTGGTCCATGCATCGGCGAGTCACTCCTCCACGTCGGCGTGCGGGATGCCGGGCGGCCCGGCGTCGTGCGGAGGACCCTAGACCGCCCGTGGACCACATTTCATTTCATATGGTTTGTTTTCACCCGGAACGACCAACTTGTCGGCCGGGCGGCGGCCGGTTCGGGGAGGTCCCGCGTCATCGGCCGGCCGACGCGGTGGCGGAGGCCGAGATCATGGTCTGGAGGGTGTCGAGGAGGTGGTTGTAGTCCACGACCCCGAGCCGTGCCTCCAGCTCCTCCTGGAGTGCCCCCTCCTCGTTGATGATCTGCCGCAGCAGCGGCTCGCCGCGGTGGGACATGTAGAGCAGGGCGCGCCGCCGATCGACCGGGTCGATCCGGCGGTGCAGGAGGTTCAGCTGGCTGAGCCGGTCGACGACCCTGGTCAGGGTCGCGGGCGAGAGCACCGCCTGCTCTGCGACCTCGGTCATCGAGTGCCCGTGACCGTCGGCCAGCTGGAGCAGCACCCGGTACTGGTCGACGGTCAACCCGGTCGCCCGCAGCACGTCGTCGAGCCGGTCGGTCGCGTATCGCTCGGCCTGCGCAAGCAGTAGCGCGAGGCTGACCTGCGCCGTAGGGTCTCCCATGCCGCGATCCCTCCCCGAAACCTGACGTTTTCAAACGACAGCATTTCACATGAGACACTCTCGGGGCGCTCGGAGCACGCGAAGGAGACGCGATGAGTCGTGCCGCACGCGACACGCTCGACCTCGCGTTCGTCATGCCCCTGCAGGGTTCGGCCGGCATCTACGGCGCCTCCTGCGAGTCGTGCGCGACCCTCGCGGTCGAGGAGCTCAACGCCGGGTCGGGGCTGCTGGGGCGCGAGGTCCGGCTGACCGTGGTCGACGGCGCCGCACCGCCGAAGGTCGTGGCCGACCAGGTGGACGCGCTGATCACGATGGGCGCGGTCGACGCGGTCACCGGTTGGCACATCTCCGCCGTGCGCCGTGAGGTCGCCCGGCGGACCGCGCACCGGGTGCCGTACGTCTACGCGCCGCTGCACGAGGGCGGGGAGAACACCCCCGGGGTCTTCATGGCGGGGGAGACGCCCGCCTCGCAGCTCGTGCCCGCGATGCGGTGGATGACGAGCCAGCTCGGTGCGCGGCGCTGGCTGCTCGTCGGCAACGACTACATCTGGCCGCGACTCACCGGAACCGCGGCGCGCGCCGAGGCGCGCCGGGCGGGGACGCCGCTGCTGCGCGAGGTCTACGTACCGCTCGGCACCACCGACTTCTCCCGCGTCCTGCACGAGATCGAGGTGTGCGGCGCCGACAGCGTGCTGATGCTGCTCGTCGGGCAGGACGGCGTGGAGTTCAACCGGCAGTTCGCCGAGTGGGGCCTGGTCGGCACGGTGGAGAGGCTCAGTCCGCACGTCGAGGAGAACATGCTGCTCGCCGGGAGCGGTGCGGCCAACACCGGGCTGTTCGCCGCGGCCGGCTACTTCGACGGGTTGAACACGACCCAGAGCCTCGAGTTCGCCGCCCGCTACTACCAGCGCTTCGGCGCCGGCGCTCCGCCGCTCAACAGCATCGGCGAATCGTGCTACGAGGCGATGTTGCTGCTGGCCCGGCTGGTGACGCGAGCCGGCAGTCTCGACGTCCACCGGATGATCGCCGCGGCCGAGGGGCTCGTCTACGAGGGGCCTCGGGGAACCGTCAGGATGAACGGCAACCAGCTCGAACAGAGCGTCTACATGGCCGTCGCCCAGGAGCTCGAGTTCGACATCCAGGACCAGCTGACGAGCGTCTGAGCCTGCGAGTGTTCTCAGACGACTTACCCCCCGGAAATACTTTCATTCGGTATTGATGTCGGCTCGTGGCCCGGCAGGACGAGGGTTCGCAGCGACCCCCGGCAGGGCTCGATCACATCCTCGACGTCAGGCAGCGAAGGCGTCGATGACCTGTCGGGCCGGGCCAGGGCCGACCGGCGGACCCAGTATCGGCAGGTCGACCCCGCTGGAGCGGTATTCGGCCAGCCGTTCGCGGCACCGCGCGACGGGCCCGAGCAGGCAGAACGAGTCCAGCATCGCGTCGCTGAGCGATGCCGCTCCGTCGCCTGCTTCCATCTGCTCGACCTCCGCGACGTAGCCACTGCTGCGCCACATCCGCCGGAAGAAGGGGAGCCCGGTGTAGAGCGCGAGATTCTGCCGCGCCGCGTCCCGGCATTCTGCGAGGTCGCTGCCGAGGAACGTGGGTATGGTGCCGACCCTGATGCGCTCGGTCGCCGAGCCCATCAGCTGGGCGGTGGCAATCGCGTCGTTGTTGACCTCGGTCGTGAAGATCGCCTCGAAGCCGGCGTCGTCCGCCGCCCGGGCCACCGACCGGATGTCATCGGCGCTCCAGCCGGCTCCGGGTATCACGGACAGACTCAGTCTCTCGCTGCCCATGACGTCGTCCCCTTCCGCCTCGGCGGCCGGACGCTACGCCCGCTCCGCACGGGCGCCCAGGGGCGAAGGAGGGCCTGCGCTGAGCGGCACGTCTGTCCGGAGCGCACCCAGGCCGCGACCCGCACGGCGCGTCGATCAGCCGTCAGCGAGCCATGGACTGGGTGCCCAGGACGACGGCGAGGGCCAGGCGCTCGGCGTCCTCGGTGCCGGGCTCGGCGGTGTAGACGGTGATGCGCAGGTCGTCCAGCGCGACGACCAACGTGTCGCAGTCGAGGGTGATCGGCCCGACCGCCGGGTGGTCGATCGTCTTGTGCCGGGACGGTTCGGCCAGGGGCGGCGGGGCCTGGGCGTCCCAGAGCTCGGCGAAGCGTGGGCTGCCCGCCGACAGCTCGGCGATCAGGCGTCGCAGGTTGCGGTCGGCGGGGTAACGGGAGGCCGTGACACGCAGGTCGGCGACGAGCCGGGCCTCGTGCTCGGCCTGCTCCCGCGGCGTGTGCACGACCCGGGTGGGCAGGCGCGCGACGTTGCGCCACACGGCGTTGCGTTCCAGACCGCGCCAGGCGGTCGTCTCCCCCATCAGGGCGTCGTAGGGCGCGTTGGCCAGCACGAGCGTCCAGCCGGCGTCGTAGACGACCACCGGGGTGTGCGAGAGCCGGTCGAGCAGCCGGTGCACGCTCGGGGTGATCCGCGACGGCACGACGTCGGGGCCGGGTGCGGCGTGCCCGGCCAGGCGGTACAGCAGGTCCCGTTCGCCGTCGGGCAGCCGCAGCGCCCGCGACAGGGACTCCACCACCTGCGCCGACGGTGTCGTGGCGCGGCCCTGCTCGAGCCGGGTCAGGTAGTCGGCCGAGATGCCGGCGAGGGCGGCCAGCTCCTCGCGGCGCAGCCCGCTGGCCCGACGTCGGCGACCCACCGGGACGCCGACGGCCTCGGGGGCCACGCGGTCGCGCCAGCGCCGGACGGTCCGGCCGAACTCCCAGGGTTCCACGCGTTCCAGTCTGCGCGGAGCCGGCACGGTTGTCCTGGTCCTGGCGGTCCTACGAAGACGGGACGACTGCCTGCGGCCCGTCCGGTCGCGCACGCTGGGGCCATGACCGGATCTGGAACCGTCCTGCTCACCGGCCCGACCCGCAACCTCGGCCGGCACGCCGTGCTCGCCATGGCCGCCCGCCCGCGCGGGCGACGCCCCGACCTGCTGCTGGTCGGGCGCGCCGGGAACGACCTGACCGCGGTCGCCGAGGAGGCCCGCGCGCGGGGCGCGCGCGTCCACGAGATCGGCTGCGACCTGTCGAGCCTCGGCGACGTCCGCGCCGCTGCGACCACCGTCCGCGACCTGCTCGCCGCCGGTACCGTCCGGCCGCTGCGTGCGCTCGTCGCCAACGCGGGCACCATGTCGAGCGACACCCGGCGAGCCTCGCGCGACGGCTACGAGCTGACCTTCGCGGTGAACCACCTCGCCCACGCCCAGCTCATCGGTGACCTGCTCGACTCGTTCACCGCCCCGGCCCGGATCGTGCTGCTCGGGTCGAACACCTACCACGCGAACGTCTGGCGCAGGCTGCTGCACGTGCCCGCGGCCGAGTGGGCCGACCCGCTCGAGCTCGCCCGCCCTGCGCCGGCCGACGCGGAACCGGGCATGGCGGCCTCGGGCGTCGCCTACTCCAACGCCAAGCTGGCGATCCTGTACTACGCGCATGAGCTGCAACGCCGCGCCGGTGAGGGGATCGGCGTGTCGGTGTTCGAGCCGGGCTGGATGCCCGGCACCGCGCTGGGCCGCGGGGCGCCCGCGGCGTTCCGGGCGATCAGCCGTGCCGTGGGCCGGGTACCGGGCGTGTCGACCCCGCGACGCTCGGGGCCGCTGCTGGCCGCGGTGGCGCTCGACGACGGGTGGGCGCAGCTGCGCGACGGCGCGTTCGTGGTCAAGTCGAGGGTGGTCGACGTCGATCCCGTCGCGCACGACCGCGACCGGGAGCGGCGTCTCTGGGAGGGAACCGTCGAGCTGTTGGAATGCGCGGGCGCACCGCGCCCGCCGGTGCGCCGGGTCAGCCGGCCGTGACGCGCGCCGCCGAGCGTTCCGAGAGCGTGAAGTAGAGCCGTGCGATCTCCTCGATCGGCAGCTGGTGGGCGGGTGCGGCGACCTCGACGACGTCGAGCAGGCCGTGGGCCGCGGGCAGGGCCGCCACCCGGTCGGCGAGCGCGGCCGGGACGCCCTGACCGGCGAGGGCGGTGGCGCGGTTCGCCATCGCGGCGGACTCGGCACCCCGCAGCAGTGACCCCAGATCGGGCAGCAGGCGGTGCACCGGTCCGGCGAAGCGCTCGATCTCGGCGGGGACGTCGAGCGGGCGCGGACGGTACGCGAGCAGCCAGCGCGCGGTGACGTCGACGAGCCGCCGCGTCGCGACCGCGATCGCGTCGAGCGCCTCGGTCGGCACCGACCCCGGGAGCGCGGTGACCCGCGCCCACAGCTCCGGCAGGTCGAACACCGTGACCGCGACGCGGAACGCGGACACGACGTCGTCCGCACCCGCCGCCGCGTCCCTGCCCAGCCGGTGGGCGAACGTGATCCCGGCGCGGTCGACGAGCTCGTTGACCAGCCTCGTCGCGACGATCTCGCGACGCAGCGGATGGGCGGCGACGGCGGCGGGAAAGCGTTCGCGCAGCGGACGAGGGAAGTAGCCGGGCAGGCGGTCGGCGAACTCCGGTCGCTCGGGCAGGTCGGTCCGCAGCACGGCCGCCTTGATGTCGAGCTTCGTGTGCGCGAGCAGGACCGCGAGCTCGGGTGACGCGAGTCCGTGCCCGGCGGCGATCCGCTCGTCGATCTCCCCGGGGTGGGGGAGTGCCTCGAGGTCGCGGTCGAGCCCGGTGCGGCCGGCGAGCCCGTCGATCATCCGGGCGTGCACCGGGAGGGTGTCGGCGGCGTGGGCGCGGGCGACACCGAGGGCGGCGTTCTGGTCGATGTTGTCGGCGAGGACCAGCTCGGCGACCTCGTCGGTCATCTCCGCCAGCAGGGCGTCGCGGCCCGCCCGGTCCAGCTGCCCGGCCGTCACCAACCGGTCCAGCAGGATCTTGATGTTGACCTCGTGGTCGGAGCAGTCCACCCCGGCCGAGTTGTCGATCGCGTCGGTGTTGATCCGCCCGCCCGCGCGTGCGAACTCGATCCGCCCCCGCTGGGTCAGCCCGAGGTTGCCGCCCTCCCCGATCACCCGCACCCGTAGTGCCCGACCGTCGACGCGGACCGCGTCGTTGGCCTTGTCCCCGGCCTCGCCATGGCTTTCGGTCGAGGCCTTGACGTAGGTGCCGATCCCGCCGTTCCACAGGAGATCCACCGGCGCCAACAGGATCGCCCGCACCAGCTCCGGCGGGCTCAACCGCTCGATGTCCGCGGCCAGCCCCAGGGCCGCCCGCAGCTGTGGGCCGACGGGTACCGACTTGGCGGTGCGCGGCCACACCCCGCCCCCCGGGCTGAGCGCGGCCCTGTCGTAGTCGTCCCACGACGACCGCGCCAGCGCGAACAACCGGGCCCGCTCGGCCCACCCCGCCGCGGGATCCGGGTCCGGGTCGACGAACACGTGCCGATGATCGAACGCGGCCACCAACCGGATGTGCGGGGACAGCAGCATCCCGTTGCCGAACACGTCCCCGGACATGTCCCCGATCCCGACCACGGTGAAGTCCTGCGACTGGGTGTCCACCCCCAGCTCGCGGAAGTGGCGTTTCACCGACTCCCACGCGCCGCGCGCGGTGATGCCCATCGCCTTGTGGTCGTAGCCCACCGAGCCACCCGAGGCGAACGCGTCGCCGAGCCAGAAGCCGTACTCGGCGGCGACCTCGTTGGCCACGTCGGAGAACCGCGCCGTGCCCTTGTCCGCGGCCACCACCAGGTAGGAGTCGTCCCCGTCGTGGCGCACCACCCCCGGCGGCGCGACCGTCGCCCCGTCGACAAGGTTGTCGGTCACGTCCAGCAGCGCCGCGATGAAGATCCGGTAGCAGGCCTCCACCTCGGCCGGGTCCGGCGCCGCCGCGGCCACCACGAATCCGCCCTTGGCCCCCACCGGCACGATCACCGCGTTCTTGACCATCTGTGCCTTGACCAGTCCCAGGATCTCGGTCCGGTAGTCCTGCGGACGGTCCGACCAGCGCAACCCGCCCCGAGCGACCGGCCCGAACCGCAGATGCACCCCCTCCATCCGCGGCGAGTACACGAAGATCTCGAACCGTGGCCGCGGGGACGGCATGTCCGGCACCGCACCCGGATCGATCTTGAAGGAGAAGTACGGCCGATCCCGGAACCAGTTCGTCCGCAACGTCGCCATGATCATCGACAGGTGTCCCCGCAGTATCCGGTCGGCGTCCAGGCTGGTGACGTCGTCGATCAGGGCCCGCGCGGTGGCGAGCGCCTCGGAGCACCGCCGCTCCAGGGTGGCCGCCGGCGGCGCCGGATCGAAGCGGGCCCGGAACAGTGCGACCAGCGCCCGTGCCGCGTCGGGGTGCGCGAGCAGGATGTCGGCGACGTATCGTCGCCCGAACGGGCCGCCGAGCTGGGACGCGTAGCGCGCGTAGGCGCGCAGCACCGCGACCTCGCGCCAGCCGAGGCCGGCGTGCAGGACCAGGGCGTTGAACCGGTCGGTCTCCGCGGCCCCCGACCAGGCCGCGTGGAACGCCGCGCAGAACCGGTCGCGGGCGTCCTGCCCGCCGCGGCCCGACAACGGGAGCCGGGTCGCGGCGTCGGCCGAGAGCCCGAAGTCGTAGAGCCGGCAGCCGACCCCGTCGGGCCGGACGATCTCGTAGGAGCGCTCGTCGAGGACGTCGACGCCGAGACTCTGCAGGACCGGCAGCACCGCCGACAGCGACACCGGGGCGCCGGCCACGACGAGCCGGAAGTGCAGGTCGTCGGGCTCACCGGCCAGCTCCAGGTGCGGATCGACGCCAAGGTCGCGCACGCGTCGCAGATCTGCGACCGCGCGCACCGGGTCGACGTCGTCGCGGTAGGCCTGCGGCAGCCCCGGCAGGTACTCCGCGATCTGCTCGGCGTCCCTGCCCGCCGCGTCGATGACCCAGTCGTCCCAGGTCAGGATGGCCGCGGCGAGCTGGGCGCGCAGCCGCTCCCGATCCGGTGGGGGCGCGGCCGCGCCCACGTGGACGGTGAAGTGCACCTGCACCGGCCCCGTCTCCCCGACGGTGACGCTGTGGTCGACACGCCAGCCGTCGAGCTCGCGCAGCAGCACCCGCTGCATCGCCGAGCGCGCCTGCGGTGAGTAGCGGTCATGGGGGAGATACACCAGGCAGGACAGGAAGCGGCCGTAGGGCTCCGCGTGCACCGTCAGCAGCAGCCGCCGGTCGTGGGCCAGGGTCAGCACCCCGACGGCGGTCTCGTGCAGGGCCTGCTCGCTCGCCCAGAACAGCTCCTCGCGCGGGCAGCGCGACAGCACGTCGAGCAGCTGCTGGCCGCTCCAGGACTCGACCGGCACTCCCGCCCGATGGATCGCGGCGCGCACCCGCCGCTCGACGATCGGGGTGTCCAGGACGTGCTCGTGCAGGGCCGCGGTTGTGAACAGCCCGATGAACCGGTGCCCCCCGACGGTGTGGCCGTGCTCGTCGACGATCCCGATCACGACGTCGTAGGGGTACTCCGGGCGCAGCACCCGGCTGGGGGCGTCGGCGCGGGTGAGCACGACCAGCGGCCGGTCGCCGACCACGTCGGGGATGCCGTCGCGGACTCCGTTGTGACGCAACACGCCCAACCCCGAACCCGGCACGGCCCGCAGCGTCGTGCCGACGGCCTCGTACCGGCGATAGCCCAGGAAGCTGAAGTGGCCGTCGGCGAGCCAGTGCAGCAGCCGCGCCGCGTCGTCGCGCTCGGTCGAGGCGTTCGCGCCGGACAGCTCGGTGGCCCCGGAGAGCTCCGCGGCCACGGCCAGCACGGTGTCGGCGAGGCGGGCCGCGTCGGCGGCGACGTCGTGTACGGCCGCGAGCACCTCGTCGAGCTCGGCGCCGAGATCCTCGCCCTCCTCGGGTGCGGCCGGGTCGAGCCCGAGCCGTATCCAGGCCTCGACGAGAGCGCCGGCGGGCGGGTCGTCCGGGTCGGCGGCGGCGTCGACGGCGCGCAGCCGCCCGTCGGGGTCCCGACGCACCACGACCATCGCGTGCACGACGTGGTGGACCTGCCGGCCGACCCGTCCGATCCCGGCGAGCACCGACGGCACCAGCGCGGGGGTCTCGTCGGTGACCAGGTCGACGACGGTCGAGGAGCCGGCGGCCTCCTCGATGTCGCCGGGGACGTCCCCGCCGATGTCCCCGTCGATCTCCGCGCGGCCGTCCCTCTCGAGGTCCCCGTGGATGTCGACGACCGAGGTCCGGGGGGCGCGGCGGGCGGCGAGGCGGAGGTGCGCGCGAGCAGCGGCGTCGAGCGCGTCGGCGGGATCGTCGAAGCCGACGACGGCGGCCGCGGCGTGGCGGGCGTAGAGCCGGTGCAGCTCCTCGGGCAGCGGACTCGCCGCCGGGTCCGCGGGCGGAGCGGCCTCGGCCGGCGCGTCCTCGGTTGCTCGGCTCATCAGCCACCCCCACCTGCGACGGGGCCGCTTACCCTAGCGGGGATCGCGGCGGCGGGCGAGGGTGGCGGTCGGCCCCGCGGTCACGGTCTCGCCCGGGTCGCGCGTCGTCGAGGTACGACATGCGCCGACGCGACCGGTCGGGGAGGGTGCCGCGTACCGGCGATGCCGTTGTCTCAGGCTGAGACGTCGAGCCGGTGCGACGGCCGCGCCCCGTGTGCCACAGTTCGAACCGCTGATGAGCGCATCGACGCGTCGGAGGTTCGCGGGGGATGGACGGTTCGGCTTCGCTCTCGGAACGGGAGCAGATCGCACGGCCGGTCGCGGTCGGCGCGGGTTCCGTCGTCTCCGACCGGCTCGCCGCGTCGTGGCGGCGCAGCACCGAGTTCGGCGCGTCACTCGACGAGGTCGCGCCGGCGTTCAGCGGATCGGTGGACGAGGAGTCGTTGTTCTTCCGCTCCGGACTGGACGTCATCGGCGGTCTGCAGGAGACGCTGGCGAACGAGCCGATCAGCCTGATGCTGACCGATCCGGACGGGGTCGTGCTCACCCGGTTGTGCCGCGAGCGGTCACTGCTGTCGGCGCTGGACTCGGTCTACCTGGCACCGGGTTTCGACTACGGCGAGCGCGAGGCCGGCACGACCGGCCTGGGTCTCGCGCTGGCGGACCGCGCACCCGCACTCGTGCGTGCCGACCAGCACTTCTGTGCCGAGCTCTGGGGCTACACGTGCGCGGCCGCACCCGTGCTGGATCCGGTCACCGGCGAGCTGGCGGGCACCGTCAACCTGACGACGTGGGCGCAGCAGTCGGACAACCTGCTGCTGGCACTCGCGCAGAGTGCTGCCAGCAGCACGACGGCCCTGATGCTGGCACGCCATCGTGGGCGGTCGCCGCGACCGGCCCCGCACGGCCAGGTGTTCCGGGTGTTCCTGCGTCCACCGGGGACGTCGGCCGTGGCGCTCTCGGCCGGCTGGCGCACGGCCGTGGCGGAGGTCGAGGCGGCCCTCTCGGCGGGTCGGGTGGTCGCCGTCGTCGGCGAGGACGGTGTCGGCAGGCGGTCGTTGCTGACGGAGGCGCTGGCGCGGACCCATCCGCGTGGCCGGGTGCTGGTGGCGCGCCCGCCCGCCCCGCGGGACACCGCGGCGTGGCTGGACCTCTGGGGCCCTGAGCTGGGCAAGGAGGCGACGAGCATCGTCGTGAGCGAGGTCGACGAGCTGTCCTCCCTCGCCGCGACGAAGCTGAGCGGGCATCTCCACGGGGTGGCGTCGGCCCCGGACGCCGGTCCCGACGGGCCTCGGCCCGCCGTCGCGTTCACCGCGCGCGACGCGAGCACGGTGCCCGAGCCCCTGCGCCCGCTCGTCGACACCTACGTCGAGCTGCCTCCGCTGCGGCGGCGTCGCGCGGACATCCTGCCGTTGGCCAGTGCGTTCGCCGCGCGGCGGCGGCATCGCGAGGTCGGGTTCACCGCGGCGGCCCGGCGCAGCCTCACGGCCTACGACTGGCCCGGCAACGTCGAGCAGCTCCGCAGCGTGGTCGACATCGCCGCGGCCCGCAGCGACATGGTCGACGTCGAGCACCTGCCGGCGGAGCTCGTCAGCGGTGCCCCGCGGCGGGTCCTCTCGCGGATCGAGACCGTCGAGCGCGACGAGATCCTGCGCTGCCTGGCCGAGCCGGGCATCACGATGACCGAGGCGGCCGTCCGGCTCGGGATCAGCAGAGCGACCCTGTACCGCCGGATCGAGGTCTACGGCCTCCGGGACACGCGCGAGGGGTCCGCCCGGTAGGCGCCCGTACGACGCTGCGGTCCCGACCCGCGCGACGCCGGCCGTCGCGCAGTCCTCGCCTGCCCGCTTCCCCCGGCCCGCCCGATCACGACCCGCCCGATCACGACCCTGCTCGGACCGTCCGCGCCGGGGTCGTCGACACATGGAAGGAACAACACCGTGAGAACCCTGATGTCCGACGGCCAGCGCCGAACGCTGGTCGACCTGCTGCGGGCAGCGTTCCCGCACCGCACGTTCCCGCTCGGTCCCTACGAGCGCACGGCAGGCGCGGTCGCCGACGCGGCTGCCGCCGACCCGCGCCTGCACGCGCTGCTGCTGCAGGGGCTGAGCGATCTCGACGAGCAGCGCGACGTCGCGTTCTCGCAGCTCGACGGCGAGACCGCCGGGGTCGTGCTGAGGGAGCTCACCGGGACCCCGTTCCTCACCGCGGTCCTGGACGTGGCGATCGTGGCCCTCTACGACGACCACGAGGTGTGGGACGTCCTCGGCTACGAGGGTGCCTCGTACGACAAGGGCGGCTACGTCGACCGCGGGTTCGACGACCTGGACTGGCTGCCCGACCCCCGCATCGAGAGCCAGGAGGCCCCGGCATGACGCGATTCGACCACGACGACTCCGATGTGGTGGTGGTCGTCGGCTCCGGAGCCGGTGGCGGCACCCTCGCGAACGAACTGTGCCGGCGCGGGTTCAAGACCGTCGTTCTCGAGGCCGGTCCGCACCTGACGGGGGCGGACTACCACAACGACGAGTGGAAGGCCTTCGACCAGATGGCCTGGACCGACCCGCGGACCGCGACCGGGAGCTGGGGCATCGCCCGCGACTTCCCGACCCTGCCGGCCTGGATCGTCAAGGCCGTCGGTGGCACGTCGACGCACTGGGCGGGTGCCTGCCCGCGGTTCAAGGCGCACGAGCTCACCGCCCGCTCGACCTACGGCGACCTCGACGGGGCGAACCTGCTCGACTGGCCGATCACGCTCTCCGAGCTCGAGCCCTACTACGACCGGGCCGAGATCAAGATGGGTGTCTCGCACCGGCACGGGCGTCCGCCGTTGCCGGCCAACAACAACTACAAGGTCTTCGCCAACGGTGCGGAGAAAGTGGGCTACCGCGACTACGCCACCGGTCCCTACGCCACCAACGCCGAGCCCTACGACGGTCGGCCCGCGACGGTCCAGGACGGGTTCAACTTCCAGGGCGACAAGCACGGGTCGAAGTGGTCGACCCTGGTCGCCGAACTGCCCAAGGCCGAGGCCACCGGGTTGCTGGACCTGCGCCCGGAGAGTCACGTCGCCCAGATCCTGCACGACTCGACCGGCCGGGCGACCGGCGTGCTCTACGTCGACCGCGACGGCAGTCTCCGGCGTCAGCGGGCCGCGGTGGTGTGCGTGGCGGGCAACTCGATCGAGTCCGCACGGCTGTTGCTGCTCTCGGCCTCGGCCCGGTTCCCCGACGGGTTGGCGAACTCGTCCGGTCAGGTCGGTCGGAACTACATGCGCCACACGACCGCCACGGTCTGGGGCCAGTTCGACAAACCCGTCCGGATGTACCGCGGCGAGACGATGGCGGGCGTGATCGCCGACGAGTCGCGCCTCGACACCGACCGGGGCTTCGTCGGCGGCTACTACATGGAGACGATCGCGCTCGGCCCGGCGTTCTTCGCGAAGTTCGTCGCGCCGGGCGGCTGGGGCCCGTCGCTGACCGAGATCGTCGACGGCTACCTCAACACCGCCGGCATGTGGATCGTCGGCGAGGACATGCCGCAGGAGACCAACCGCGTCACGCTGTCCGGGGGCACCGTCGACGCGCACGGGCTGCCCGTGGCCAACGTGCACTTCGACGACCACGCGAACGACGTCGCGATGCGCAGCCACGCCCAGCGGCAGGGCGCGGCCGTCTACAACGCGGTCGGGGCGACGCGGGTCGTCGAGACGCCGCCCTACCCCTCGACCCACAACCTGGGCACCTGCCGGATGAGCCGGCGCCCCGGGGACGGGGTCGTCGACCGGTTCGGGCGTGCGCACGACGTGCCGAACCTGTTCGTCTCCGACGGCAGCGTGTTCACCACCGGCGCGGCGGCGAACCCGACCCTCACGATCGTGGCGCTCGCGATCCGGCAGGCCGAGTACATCGCCACCGAATACCGCACCGGGTCGAGCTGACCGGTCCGGTACCGGCGAGGCCCCGGAGGACCAGCGTCGGCGGCGACGTCCGTGCCGCGCACTCCCGGTCCCCCGGGGCACGTCAGCGGGACCACCCGGGGTCGCGACCCAGGTAGCGCAGCAGCGCCGCGACGGCGTCGTCGGCGGGCTGCGGGTCGAGCGCCGCCGCGTACGCGCCGTACTGGCGCAACGGCTCGACTATCAGCAGCGCCGTCTCGTGCAGCCGGGCCGCCTGCTCGGCGTCCAGTGGCGACGGAGCGCCGACGGCGACGGCGATGTCCCACGCGTGGACCGCGGCGTCGAGCGCGCACGCGCCGGCGCCGACGGCCGGGGGGAGTGCGTGCGGGGGGACCGGAACGGGGGCGGTCTCGGCCGCGGGGTCGATCCGGTCCCAGGCCCGAGCGGCCGCGGCCATCGTGGACTCGGCGAGCTCGACGGGGGAGCCGTCGATGTGGCCGGAGGGGGCGAACGGGTTCTCGGTCGGGCCCGGCTCGCCGGTGATCGCGGCCGCGAACCCGAGCTGGTCGCCCGCGGCGTGCTGCAGGACCTGGGTGACCGTCCACTCCGAGCACGGTGTGGGCAGCTGCCAGTCGTCCTCGCCGACGGCGGCGACGGCAACGCGCAGCGCGTCGTGGGCGCGGTCGATGACGGTCCAGGTGGTGCGGGAGCCGGAGGCCATGAGCGGGGTCCTTTCCGTCGGTGACGTCTGCAGCCTCCCGGATCCGGACAATGCGGTCCACCGTGCGCGCCGGTCCCGCCGCCCGCGGGATCAGAGATCGAGCACCAGGCGGGCGGAGCAGGAGCGGGACACGCAGATCATCATCGTGTCGTCGGCGGCCTGCTCTGCGACGGTGAGCACCGAGCGATGGTCCGGGATCCCGTCGAGGACGGCGGTCTCGCACGCGCCGCGTCCTCCCCGTGGTCCGGCCGTCGACGGCGAGCGACGGTCACCACGGACCGGACCCGGATGCCGCGCCGCCGCGCGGCGTCGGGTGCTTGGGACGCGGCGGGCGGTCAGGGCTGGGGCTGCTGGGGCTGCTGGGGCTGAGGCGGTGTCGGGTCGGCGTCGTCACCGGCAGGGCTCGAACTCGCGGCGAGTGCGCGGCGCTGCCGGTGCTCGCGCAGGAACACCCCGAGCAGCGCGCCGCCGAGCATCACCACCCCGAAGGCGACCAGCCACGACAGCAGGACGAACACGATCCCCAACGGGCCGTACTCGCGATGGTGGCTGACGATCGACCTGGACAGGTACAGCGACGCCGCGATCCGCAGCCCCAGCAGGCCGATGCCGATGGCGATCGCGCCGGGCAGCAGGGGTCGCCACCCGATCCGGCCGCCGAGCAGCAGGTGCTGCGTCCACCAGGCCCACCCGATGGCGATCGGGAGCCCGATGATGATCGGGACGATGGCCCGGACCCAACCGGTGACGAGCGGACCGGACAGTCCCCACAAGCTCCCGAACACCGCGAACGTCCCCAGCCACAGCAGCGGTCGCCACAGCGCGCGCCATCCCGCCGACGGCAGGCCCCACGCCAGCTCGTAACCGCGTTGCAGGGCCGCGGGCCAGGAGAACGCCGACACCAGGGTGAGGATCGCACCGAAGAGCGTCGTCGCGCCCCGGACGGCCTCCCGGCCGGGGAACAGCGTCTGCAGGTCGCTGGTCGCCTGGTCGGTGAGCCCGAGCCGGCGTGCGACGTCGGTGAGCCCGCCCCCGGTGGCCCCGAGCGGGATCACCGCCTGCAGGCTGACCAGCGCCGGGACGAGCAGCATGAAGGCGAGCGCCGCGAGGATCAGGGCCTGGTTGGCCAGGTCGACCTCGACGATCCGCCGCTGCAGGTGCCCGGCGGCGCTGGCGTCGAGGCGTGCCCGGGTCCGGGTGTAGCGAGCGGTGACGGCGTCGACCCGCCGCCGGGTTCCGCTGTGTCCGGGATCGGCGGTCGGCGCGTCGGCCGCCGGCGGGGCGATGGGGGCACTGCCGCCGTCGGACGGCGACCCGGCCGGGGCGGTGCCGGTCCGGGGCGGAAGGTCGGCGGGCGCGCTGCCGCCGTCGGGCGACGGCTCGGCCGGGCCGGTGTCGGTCCGGGGTGGCGGGTCGGTGGTCATCCCCGCGCACCCGTGATCGGCTCCGCGATGGGTGGCAACCGCCGCATCGGAGGCTCCTCGGACCGGCGACTCGGTGGCCCCAGCCTGCGGGAGCGTCCCCGGGCCGGGCGTCACCCGAGGAGGATGAAGCCGATCGTCCACGCTTGCCGCTCCCCGGCCGGGGCCGACGTGTCGCCCGCGGACGCGCGGCGCTCCTCGTCCGGTCCTGGTCAGCCCACTGCGACCGCGGGCCGCCGGTCGGCCCAGGGCAGGGCGCGTTCGAGGTCACCGGCGAGGGCGATCAGCGTGGCCTCCTCGGCGTAGGGGGCCATGAGCTGGACCCCGATCGGCCAGCCCTCGGCCGTGGTCCCGAGCGGCAGGCTGATCGCGGGGTTCCCGGTCACGTTGGACACGGCCGTGAAGCCCGCGGTGCCGAAGATCCGGTCGTACCAGCCGCGCGCGTCCAGCGACGGGTCGTCGGCGTTCAGGTGGCCCGCGGCGGTGTTGGGCGCGTTCATCGTCGGGGTGAGCACGAGGTCGTAGGTCTCGTGGACGGCCGCGACCGCGCGACGGGTCGTGTTGAACACCCGCTCGGCCGCGTAGATGTCGGCGGCGCGCAGGGTCCGGCCGAAATCGGCGCAGGCGCGGGTGGTCGCCTCCAGGTTGTCCGGACCCGGCTCGACGCCGAGCGCGGCGGCCAGCGTGTCGACACCGTCGGCCAGGAAGGAAC
Organism: Pseudonocardia sp. D17; assembly: GCF_036984265.1. NCBI lineage: Bacteria > Bacillati > Actinomycetota > Actinomycetes > Pseudonocardiales > Pseudonocardiaceae > Pseudonocardia > Pseudonocardia sp. D17. Next base: position 39,698 of record NZ_BPRG01000198.1, read on the forward strand.
ACCAGGCGACGAGGTTGGCGTCGTCGAAGGCGTCGGCGTCGAGCGCGGGTGCGGCCCGCTCGACGTGGTGGCCGAGCTCCTCGAGCGTCCGGCCGACGGACTCGACGGCGGCGACGCACCGGGGATCGACCGGGCCGTTGCCGGTGAACGGCTCGGTGTGCAACGCGATGCGCAGGGTCCTGCTGCCGGCGCGCACCTCGTCGGCGTACGGGCGGGCGGGATCGGGCAGGCGGTAGCGGTCCCCGGCCGCGTACCCGTGCACGGCGTCGAGCAGGCCCGCGCAGTCGCGCACCGTCCGGGTCAGGGCGAACTCGATCCCGAGTCCCAGCAGGGGGTCGGCGTAGTCGGGGCCGGGGGTGACCCGGCCCTGGCTCGGCTTGAGCCCGACGAGCCCGCACGCGGCCGCGGGGATGCGGATGGAGCCGCCGCCGTCGTTGGCGTGGGCGACGGGCAGCGCGCGGGCCGCGACGAGTGCCGCGGATCCCCCGCTCGACCCGCCGGGGCTGCGATCGAGGTCCCACGGGTTGCGCACCGACCCGGTCGCGACGGCCTCGGTGTTCGCGTTGAACCCGAGCTCCGGGGTCGCGGTGAGGCCGAGGGTCGCCAGGCCCGCGCGGCGGAAGCGGGCCATCAGGTAGGTGTCGGTCGGCATCGGCACGCCGTCGCCGAGCAGGCGGGTCCCGGAGCGGGTGGGCACACCGGCCGCGTGCGTGATGAGGTCCTTGATCGCGAACGGCACGCCGGCGAACGGCCCGTCGGCGGCATGCTCGAGCGGGCGCTCGAACGGGCCGCTGACGAGCCCGTTGACCTTCGGTTGCACGTCCTCGAGCGCGGCGACGGCCGCCTGCGCGACCTCGTCGGCGGACGACTCCCCGCTCCGGATCAGTGCGGCGAGCGCGGTCGCGTCGAGTTCGGCGTACTCACTGGGCTTCATCGCTACCTCCGTCTGGGTGGGCGGAGGCGACGCTAGGAGCGGCACCGACGGCTGTGATCGGTCGATTGACGGATGCGGTCGGCGGGGTAGCGTTTCCGGGCATGACCGCGCTGGCCACGGCCTACGAGCTGCGGTCGTTCCTGCGCCGCAACGGTAGCCGCAGCGTCGGGTCCGCCCTCGCGGTCGCGGAGTGCCTGCGGACCATCGTGCCCTCGGACTGCCTGGCGCTGTCGGTGTGGGACCCGGTGCTCGGCCGGCACCGCGCCCTCGCGTCGTCCTACCCGGCACCCCTGACGACCTTCCTCGACGAGAGCATGCACACCGATCCGCTCTTCGGCGCCGTCAAGACCACGGGTGTGCCGACCAGGGTTCGCGACCTGCCGGTGCGGCTCCGGCGCGGGGACATCTTCGACCTGGTCATCGGGCCGAGCGGGTTCCGGGACGGGGTCACCCAGTGCCTGTACGCGCCCGACGGCCGCTACGTCGGCATGCTCAACGCGAGCACGCTCGACTCGCGTCATCCCGACGACGACACCGTCGCGCTGCTCGCACTGCTCGGCCCCGAACTCGGCGCCGCCCTCGACCCCGTTCCGCCGCCCGAGCCCGCGACGGCGCGGCTGGACGACGGGATCACCGAGGGGATGCTCGTCGCGCCCGACGGGCGGGTCCTGCCGCTGTCCGCGCGCCCGCACGTCGAGCTGGTCGGGAGCGCGGCGCTCACGGCCGCGATCGCACGGGTCCGCGGCCCGGTTCGTCATCTGCTGGTGCATCGCGATGCGACCTACGCGCTGGAGATGTACCGCGCGCGGTCGGGAGTCGTCGTCCTGCACCGCGAGGTGGCGCCGCCCGCGGGCCTGACGGTGCGCGAGCTGCAGGTCCTCGCCGCGCTGGCCGACGGGTCGAGCAACGGTGAGATCGCCGGTGCCCTCGGCGTCGGGGCTCGCACCGTCGCCACCCACGTCGAGCACGTCCTGGCAAAGACCGGCTGCCGCAACCGCGCCGACGCCGCCGCCACGGCCGCGGCCTGGGGCCTGCTGGTCTGACGCGGCAGCCCCGCCCGGTGCAGGGACGTCGACGACGCCCGTCGTGGACGATCCGGCGCGTGCGCCTCGAGCGCCCGGCCGGCTGTGGCGGTGATCGTGCGCTCCGCGCCGGCACCGTCGGCCCGGCGATCCCTGCGGTACCCCGTCGGTTCGGTCCCGTCCACCCGCACACCGCGTGACCAGCGGTCCGAGGAGCGAACAGGATCGGAGGCCGGCCGGCGCGACGCAACAACCACCCCTGGAGGGTGACCTCCGGCGATCCCCGGGGCCCGACACTCGGCGGAACGTGGCGGGCGGCGTGCCGCACCGCGGGTCGAGGAGGCGCTGAGATGGCACAACCCGCCGGCGAACCCGGCCCCCTTTTCCTGCGCTCCGTGTCGGCAGGTCGCCCGGGAACCGGAGGGGTGGTGTCGGCACGGGTCGGTGACCGGGCCGGTGTGCTGCTCGCGGTGCTGCGGGCGGAGGTCGAGGCCGCTGTCGACCGCGGGGTGGTGACCCGGGGCGAGGGCCAGGAGGTGCTCGCCCGCCTGGCGATCGTCGTCGACCAGGCGGTGCACGGGCGCTGAGCGCCGCTCGGGGACACGGCCCGCGTGACCCCCCCGGGCGACGGTTCGACCGTCGCCCCCGACCGTTGGAGGCCATCGTGAACACCGTCCGCAGCGTCACGCGGCGAAGGACCCGGCGCGTGTCCCTCGCCGCCACCGCCGGTCTGCTCGGCCTCGTGACGCTGGCGGGATGCTCCGCGTCACCGTCGGTGGCCCCGGCGTCCGCTCCGCCCCCGCCACCGGTGACGACGGCGGCGGCGCCGACGTCCACCGGCTACTCGCCCCAGCTGTGCGGCGCCGCCGCGGAGTTCCAGACGGCGGCGAACGCGATCCTGCAGCTGGATGCGACCAAGGTCGGTACGGAGGGCGTCAAGGCCGCCCTGCAGAACCTGGCCGTCGCCGGGCAGAACCTCAGCACCGCCGCTGCCGCGCAGTTCGGTCCGCAGGTCGACGCGCTCAAGCAGGCGCTCGCGTCGCTGCAGACGACGATCTCGGGCATCCAGGACCAGACGTCGCTGTCGGCGAAGCTGGGCGTGCTCGCGGGCTCCGTCGCGCAGGTCCAGGCCGCCGCGAAGCCCATCCTGGACAGCGTCCGGTCCGGGTGTCCGGCTGTTCCGTCGGCCTCGACCGCGCCGTCGTCCTGATCCTGGCTCGCGGCGCCGTCCGATCCTGGCCCGTACCCCGGAACGACCTGCTGCTCGGGGTCCGCAATCACCCATCTCGGGTGGCATGACGGCTGTCGGCACGGGCGATCATCACGTCTCGACGGTATTCGTGAAAGGGGTCGTGATGACCACTCGGACCACGCCGCACCGGAGCGCCGCCGCGGCCGCCGCCACCACGACGATGGCCCTGTTCGCGGCGGTCCTGATGATGCTCGCCGGGTTGCTCGGCGTGCTGGTCGGCATCGTGGCGATCATGCGGGACGAGATCTACGTCCGGACGCCCGACTACCTCTACACGCTCGACGTGTCGACGTGGGGCTGGATCCACCTGGTCCTCGCCGTCGTGCTCGGTGCGGCGGGGGTGGGCGTGCTCTGGGGCGCGACGTGGGCGCGCGTCGTCGGCATCGTGGCCGCCGGGATCAACCTCATCGCGCACTTCGCGTTCCTGCCGTACTTCCCGGTCTGGGCGATCGTGATCATCGCCCTCGACGTGCTCGTGATCTGGGCGCTCGCCGGCTACCGCGGCGACACCGCCTGACACGACCGCCTCCCGCCGGAGCGATTCCGGCCCTGACCCACCCGTTCGCGACGGGTGACCACCTGGAGAGAAGGGGTTGGAGATGCTGCTCGCACAGGACACCTACCCGTTGCTGGACCTGTTCTGGACGATGCTCGTGTTCTTCGGGTTCGTCCTCTGGTTCTGGATGATCTTCGTCATCTTCGGCGACATCTTCCGGCGCGACGACATCGGCGGCTGGAGCAAGGCGATCTGGACCATCGTGATCATCTTCCTGCCGATCGTCGGGTCGCTCGTGTACCTGATCGCGGAGGGCCGGAAGATGGGCGAGCGGCGCCGGTCCGACGCGGCCGCCGCCCGTGAGGCCTACGAGCACGACGTCCGCCGGATCGCGGGGGCGAACGGGGCCGGTAGCGGTCCGACCGACCAGATCGCCGACGCCAAACGACTGCTCGACCAGGGTGCGATCACCCCGGAGGAGTACGACGCGCTGAAGGCGAAGGCGCTCGGTCGGTCGCTCGGCGAGCCCGCTCACTGAAGCGACGCCGGAACCGGGGACGTGTGATGTCAACGAGCTCGACCGCACCCGCGCCGAACCGGCTCCGGCACCGCGCCGAGATCCCGTTCTACGTGTTCATGGTGGTCCTCAACCTGGCAGTCGTCGCCGGGATCGTGCGGGCCGCCGTGGTGCTGCCGTTCGTACCGGCGGCGTTGCAGGGCACGGCGTGGGCGAACGCGATCAGAGGGGCCCTGTTCGGCCTGCTGCTGCTCGTGCCCGCCCTCGTCGTGGTCCGCGAGACGCAGCGCGCCTCGACCCGCGGCACCGCCGTCCAGCTGTCGCCGGAGCAGTACCCCGAGCTCTACGGCGTCGCGGAGGAGTACGCGGCCCGGCTCGGGCTGCGGCGCAGGCCGGACATCTTCCTGGCGAACGGCAACGGTTCGCTCAACGCGTTCGCCGCGCAGGCCACGGGGCACGACTACGTGGTCCTGTCCAACGAGCTGTTCACCAACCTGTACCGCGGCAACCGCGACGGGCTGCGCTTCATCCTGGGCCACGAGCTGGGCCACATCCGGCTGCACCACGTCGCGCTGTGGTACCAGCTCTCCGTCGCCTACTCCGAGCGGATCCCCTTGCTGGGGCAGGCCCTCTCGCGGCTGCGCGAGTACTCCTGCGACCGCCACGGCGCCCATCTCGCCCCCCACGGCGCGACCGGGCTGGTCCTGCTCGCCTCGGGACGGCACACCGAGCACGACGTCGACGTGCCCGCCCTGGTCCGGCAGGGCCGTGCCCTGCGGGGATTCTGGGTCGGGCTCGCGCAGCTGCCGCGCTCGCACCCCTACACGGTGCGCCGGCTGGAGCGGCTCTTCGGGCTGGGCCTGCTGCGTCCGGTCCCGGAGCTGGTGACACCTGCCCCGCCCGGGCACGGGCTCGCGGCGCACGACGGCAGTCCGGCATGAGCGCGGGCGGGGGTGCCGGCACCCCGCAGCTGGACCGGAGCAAGCGCACGCTCGGGCTCCTGCTGGCCATGGCGATGTTCGTCCTGGTCGTCGACACGTCGCTGATGAACGTCTCGATCTCCGCGGTGGTCCGCGACCTGGGCACGACGGTGAGCGGGGTGCAGTCCGCGATCGCGCTCGAGGCGCTGGTGTCCGCGGCGTTCATCCTCATCGGCGGCAAGGTCGGCGACCTCATCGGGCGCAAGCGCGCCTACCTGGTCGGGCTGCTCGGTTACGCCGTCGGCGCCACCGCGATGACGCTGGCCCAGAGCCTCACCGCGGTGATCGTGTTCTGGGCCGTGATCGGCGGGCTCGGCGCGTCGCTCCTGCTGCCCGCGATGCAGTCGCTGATCCACGGGAACTTCGACGGGGCCGCGCGCAAGAAGGTGTACGCACTGGTCGGCGCGGCGGCGGCGATCGCGGCCGCCGTGGGCCCGCTGCTCGGCGGCTTCATCACGACGTACCTGTCGTGGCGGGTCGGCTTCGCGCTCGAGGTCGTCGTGATCGTGGTGGTGCTGTCGGGCGCCAAGCTCGTACACGACGTGCCCTACACCGGCCCCCGGGGCGTGGACGTGGTCGGGGCCCTGCTCTCGGTCGTCGGGATGGGCGGGCTGGTGCTCGGGATCCTGGTCTGGCAGGAGGGCGGGGAACGGGTCGGCCTGGTGCTCGGGATCGGCGTCGTCGGGCTGGTGGCGCTGGTGTTCTGGTTGCGGCGGCGGGCCCGTCGCGCCGAGCCCGCGTTGCTGGACCCGGGGCTGTTCTCGTCGGGGCTCTTCCGGGTGGGGGTCTCGCAGCAGATGCTGCAGCAGATCGCGTTGGGCGGCACGATGATCGTGCTGCCGATCTTCCTGCAGATGGTGCTCGAGTACAACGCCATGGAGGCCGGTCTGACGATCGCGCCGCTGTCGTTGAGCATGTTCGCGCTCGCGATCGTGGCCGGGAGGCGGAGCGGCCGGCGGCGGCCGAGCACCGTCGTCGGCGTGGGGTTCGGGCTGGTCGTGGTGGGGGTCGCCGTCCTGCTGCCGCTCGTGCCGCGCGCGGGGACCGGCTGGGCGCTCGTGGGTCCGCTCGTGGTCGCCGGAGCCGGGTTGGGGCTGCTCGTGTCGCAGCTGAACAACTACACGCTGTCCCCCGTTCCGGAGGAGCGGGTGAGCGAGGCGGCCGGGGTCAACTCGGCGGCCGGGTCGTTCGGGCTCTCCTTCGGCCTCGCGTTCGCCGGCGCGATCATGCTGGCCTCCCTGGCGTGGACGTTCACGGCCGATGTGAACGCCAGCACCGTCCTGCCGCCCGCCGAGAAGCAGCAGGTCGCCCAGGTGCTGGAGGAGGACGCCGAGTTGATGAGCAACACCAAGCTCGCAGAGCTGCTCGTCACCCAGCCCGAGCCGATCCGGCAGGAGATCATCCGGATCAACACCGAGGCCCGTCCGTTCGCGCTCCAGATCGGGCTGCTCGTGCCGCTGCTCGCCGCCACGGCCGGCCTGGTCAACTCGCTGCGCATGCGGCGGCTGCCGGACCCGGAGCCGTCGGGGGCCGCGGAGACCACGCTCGGGTGAAGCCCCGCCCGGGTCCTCGGCGCCGCCCGGTCCTCAGCGGTGCGCGGACCCGGTCGCGTCGATGCCGAACGCGTGGATCTTGCGGTAGAGCGAGGACCGGGACATCCCGAGCCGGGCGGCGGCGCTCTTGCGGTTCCCGTCGGTCTCGGCGAGTGCCTGCACGATGGCGTCCCGCTCGAGGGTCTCGATCGGGGACAGCGCCCGGCGGCTCGTGGTGGAGCACGAGGGCGGGAGATCGTCGCGGCGGATGGTGCCCACGGGACGGCGGCGCAGCGTCGCCTGGAGGACGTCGCCGAGCTCGGTGACGTTCCCCGTCCATGCCCGGCGCGCCAGCACGGCCATGGCGTCGTCGCTGCAGGTCGTGCCGCGGCCCGGGGCGAGGCGGTCGAGCAGGGCGGGCACGAGCTGCTCCAGGTCCTCGACGCGGTGCCGCAGCGGCGCGACCGTCACGTCGCCCGCCGCATCGACAACGTCGTCGAGGGACGGTGAGCTCCTGCCGGGAACTGTCCCGATTCGCTCCACGGGCGCACGCCCGGGCCCGGTGTTGCATTCTCGGACAGTGGGTGCGGTCACCTACCGCCCACAATCCTGCGTCACATTCCTGATTCGTCGGATGTGAAGGAGCAGGAGCGGAATGAACACGAAATCACGCGACGTCGTGGGTGCCGGACGATGAGCATCACCGTCCGCGGTGTCCATCTCGGCCACATGAAGCTGGACCTCTCGCTGTTGTCGAACCGGCCGCACAACACGGGTGTCGCCTACGACTGCCCGGTGATCGCGTACATCATCGAGTCGCCCGAGGGGCGGATTCTCTGGGAGACGGGAGTGGCTCCCGACGCCCCGGCGGAATGGCTGCCGGAGTGGCTGGAGGCCGTCAACCTCGACCAGCTCGGCACCGACGCGAACATCGAGCGGCGGCTCGCGGCGCTGGGCCTCGGCCCCGAGGACTTCCGGTACGTGGTGTTCGGGCACCTGCACACCGACCACGCCGGCGGGCTGCGGCTGTTCGAGGACGCGGGCGCCGAGATCGTCGTCCACGAGCGCGAGTACGCGCACGTCATGGGCCTGCGGGAGAGTGAGAACTTCTTCAACCAGGTCGACTGGGCGTTCCTGGGGGACAAGAAGCCCACCCTCGTCACCGACGACGGCACGGAGTTGGCCGGTGGGGTGCGGCTGCACCATCTGCCGGGCCACACGCCCGGCCAGATGGCCATGCAGCTAGAGCTCGACACCACCGGCACGGTGCTGCTCACCTCCGACGCGCTCTACCACAACGACAACTACGTCGAGTCGGTCGCCGAGCCGCTGATCTACTGGGACGTCGACCTGTGGCGGACGTCCCTGGAGAAGATCGAGAAGATCGCGCAGGAGAACGACGCGCTGGTCTTTCCCGGGCACGACGAGACCGCGATCGCGCACGTCGACGGAACCAGAGAACTGCAGCCCATCAAGCTTGCGCGCGGTTACGTCTACTCCTGAGCGCGCCACATTCGGTGGAGCTCGGCGTGCGCCCGGCGAGTTCGTTCGCCGACTCTTTCCCGGACGATTCCGCCGACAAGGACGACCATCCCTTTCTCGTCAGGTGCCGGCGACGGCGGCGGCCCTGACTCGTGAACGAGGAGCGACACATGACGACGACGCAGCCCGCGGGCCCCACCGACCACGACACGGCGGCCGGGGTCCTCGACGTGCTCATCATCGGCGGCGGGTTCTCGGGCCTCTACCAGCTCGACCGGCTCCGTGACCTGGGATTCGACGTGAAGGTGTGGGACTCGGCCGGTGGTCTCGGCGGTGTCTGGTGGTGGAACTGCTACCCCGGCGCGCGGACCGACACCGTCGGGCACATCTACCAGTTCGCGCACAAGGACCTGTGGAAGGACTTCGACTTCCGGGAGCGCTTCCCGGACCACGCGGAGGTCCGGGAGTACTTCGAGCACGTCGACCGCAAGCTCGAACTGTCGAAGGACATCGAGTTCGACACGTTCGCGGCGCAGGCGCGCTGGGACGAGGACCGCCGCGAATGGACGGTCGTCTCCGCCGACGGCAAGCAGCAGAGGGCTCGCGTCGTCCTCGTCGCGACGGGTTTCGGGTCGAAGCCGCTCTACCCCGACATCCCCGGGACGGACACCTTCGAGGGCGAGTGCCACCACACGGCGCGCTGGCCGCAGGGCGGAATCGACATGACGGGCAAGCGGGTCGTCATCATCGGGACCGGCGCCAGCGGGGTGCAGGTGTTCCAGGAGGCGGCCAAGGTGGCCGCCGAGGTCACGCTGTTCCAGCGGACGCCGAACCTGGCGCTGCCGATGGGCCAGCGCAGCCTCGACCACGCCGCGAACGACGAGGTCCGCAAGGGGCTGCCCGAGCGCTTCGCGACGCGCTACACGGCCTTCGCGGGCTTCGACTTCACGTTCATGGACGAGCAGGGCGCGACGGCGGGTCCTGAGCAGCTGCGGGCCACCTACGAGCGGTTCTGGGCCGAGGGCGGCTTCCCGATCTGGTTGGGCATGTACAGCGACCTGCTCGCCGACGAGGCGGTGAACCGCACGTTCTACGACTTCTGGCGGGAGAAGGTCCACGAGCGCGTGCACAACCCGGTCACCGCGGAGCTGCTGGCCCCCGAGACGCCGCCGCACCCGTTCGGCGTGAAGCGGCCCGCGCTCGAACAGGACTACTTCGACCTGTTCAACCGGGACGGCGTGCGGCTCGTCGACCAGAACGACGAGCCGGTACTGGAGATCACGCCGAAGGGCGTCGTGACGGGGAACGGGCTGATCGAGTGCGACGTGATCGCCCTGGCCACCGGGTTCGACAACAACCGGGGCGGGATCATGGCGATCGACATCCAGGGCGTCGGTGGCGAGCGGTTGCAGGACAAGTGGGCCGATCGCGTCGACACGTTCATGGGACTGTCGACGGCGGGGTTCCCGAACATGATCTTCCTCTACGGACCGCAGAGCCCGTCGGGGTTCTGCAACGGCCCGACCTCGGCGGAGTACCAGGGCGACATCGTGGTCGAGTTCCTCGAGCACCTGCGCGAGCGCGGGCACACCCGGTTCGAGTCGACCGGTGACGCCGAGAAGGAGTGGACGGCGCACGTCGACGAGCTCTTCGAGGGATCGCTGTTCACCAGGGCACGGTCCTGGTACTGGGGGGCGAACGTCCCCGGCAAGCCGGCGCAGATGCTCAACTACTCGGGTGGCCTGGTCTCGTACTTCGGCAAGTGGGACGAGGTCAGGGCAGGGGGTTACCCGCAGTACGAGCTCGACTGACCGGATCGACACGCGGGCGCGCCGAACGAGCGAGGACGTTCGTCGCGCCCGTGTGTGAACCGGGCGTACCGGATGATCCGCCGAGCGCTCCAGCTGCGCGGGGACTGTCGCACTTTCGGACGGTACGGTGACACAACGCTCTGGTTCGATGGATCACCGACCAACAGCACCGGCCTTCGTCAACGGTGAAGGGGCAGCCTGTGCGTACGAGCGACGAGAGGTACAGGACCCGCGCGCGACGGGAGCGGCTGCTCGACACCCGCGTGCACGACGACGAGCTCGACCCCGACTTCCGCACCGAGATCCTCTCCTCGTGGAGACGGTGCCAGCTCGTGGGCGTCGTACCGACCGGCGAGGAGGCGCCCTACCGGCCGGAGTTCGAACGGCCGGTGCGGCTGCTGCGGGCCGCCGGTCCGGTCATCGACCGCCTGGCCGAGCAGCTCGAGGACAGCCCCGTCTCGATCGTCCTCGCCGACACCGACGCCCAGATCATCGACCGGCGTGCTGGTGGCCGCTCGCTGGTCAGGGTGCTCGACAGGGCACGGATCGCGCCCGGGTTCGTCTTCGCCGAGGAGTTCACCGGCACCAACGGCATCGGGAGCGCGCTCGAGGCGGCCAAGCCCTTCACGGTGGCCGGGGCCGAGCACTTCCGCGAGAACCTGCAGGACTTCGCCTGCATCGGCTCCCCGGTGCGCCACCCGATGACGGGCCGGGTCGAGGGGGTCCTCGACGTGACGTGCCGCGTCGAGGAGGCCCACGGGGCGATGAAGCCGCTGGTGCTCGCGGCCGTTCGCGAGATCGAGTCGCGGATGTACGCGGAGACCACCAGGCGCGAGCGGATGCTCCTCGACCGGTTCGTCAGGGCGAACCGCCGCGCCGGGACGGCGGTCGTGTCGCTGAACGAGGACGTCATCATGGCGAACACGGCCGCGTCCGCGATCCTGGACCTGTCCGACCAGGCCACCCTGTGGGACTGGGCCTGCCGGATGCTGGGCAGCAGCGACGAGTGCACCGGCGAGGTCCAGCTCGCCCACGACGTCGTCGCCCAGGCCACCGCCGTGCGGATCGGCGAGAAGGGCGAGATGGCGGGCGTGCTCGTGGAGATGCGTCCGCACACCCGCACGGACGGGCGGTCGCCGATCGCCCGGCGGACCCCGCACCGCTCCCGCCGGCGGGCCGACCACGACGGCGTGGTCGGCCGCAGCGTCGCGGCGAACCGGCTGCGCTCCGACGTCGACGCCGCGGTCGGGACCGGCCGGGCGGTGCTCGTCTGCGGGGAGCCGGGCGTCGGGAAGCTGCACGTGGCGACCTACCTGCACCGGCGCCGGACGGACGGGGAACCGGCCACCGTGCTCGACGCGGTGCTCGCCGAGGACGACCCGGCCGGCTGGATCGCCCGGCTGCGGACGCTCTGCTCGGGCGGCGGCCCGGTCGTGCTCCGCCATCTCGACCGGCTCGTCCCCGAGCTCGCCGAGCGCGTCGAGAGCATCGTCGCCGCCGCGGTCCCCGGGAGCGTGGTCGCGACGGCGCGGACGCGGGGCGAGGCGACCCCGGCCGGCCGGGTCCTCGACCACTTCCCGCTCTCGGTCACGGTGCCGCCGCTGCGCTACCGCGTCGAGGACATCGCCGACCTGGCGCCGCCGCTCCTCGCCGCGCACAGCAGCCGCCGCCCGGTCCCCAAGCTCCTGCCGGGCACCCTGCGGGCCCTCGGCGCGCACGACTGGCCCGGCAACGTCCGCGAGCTCGCGGCCGTGCTGGCCGCCGCGGTGAACCGGTCAGCGGGATCGGACATCGCCCTGGAACACCTGGCCCCCGAGTACCGCTCGGCCGGGCGTCGCACGGGCCGGACGTCGCTGTCGCGGGCCGAGCGCGACGTCGTTCTCGAGGCCCTCGCCGAGACCCACGGGAACAAGCTGGCCGCCGCGGAGCGGCTCGGTATCGCGCGCTCGACCCTCTACCGCAAGATGCGGGTCCTGGGGATCGACGAGAACCACCTCCCGGCGCCGACCTCGCGGTAGCCGACCGTCGGCGTCAGGAGCGGGCGGGCGGCGACGAGATGCACGGCAACGAGAGGCACGAGGGTCGGGACGCGTCGTGGTGCACCGTGTGGGTCACCGGCCGCAATGCCGTCGCCGTCGCCGGTGCCTCCCCGGTGCCCGGGTTGCGGGCGAACCGTGGGAAGGCGCCGCCGGAGACGTGAAGCCGGATGCGGTACCCGGCGTCGAACCTGTGCGCCACCGGATCGAGCGAGATCTCCAGCCTGCGGACGGTGCCGGGCTTCGTGTCCGCCTCGCTGCACCGGACGAGCCGGTCGGTGACATTGACCGAGCGACCGGACGGGTCGACGGCGCACAGGCGGACGAAGACGTCGGCGTTCGCGTTGTCGGACACCAGGTGCAGCGCGACGACGGGCCGGCCGTGCACCTCGACGGGCCGGGTCAGCGTCCCGGTCGTGAAGGTGACGACGTCGTCGCGTGCCTCGAGCCGGCGGTTGTCCCGGGCCCCACCGCCGAGGGCCATGACCCGGCCGCCGACCGCCGGCGTCGGGTCCGCCGGGTCGTGGCGGAACCGCGTCGTGCTGTGCTCGTCGGCGGGCGCCGTCGGGGCCAGCCGTTGCGACGCCCGCAGGTACCAGGTGTCCGACGCCGTGTGCTCGGGTGGCCAGCCGGCGTGCTGCTGCCATTCGCCCGCGCCCCCGACGAACACCCTGACCGGCGCGTCGCGGGTGTCCGCGGCACGTCCTCCGACGTGGGTGTCGAGCCAGGACAGCGCCTGGGGCATCGACACCGCGTTGTCGACGTCGAGGTGGGTCCACGGTCCGACCGTCAGGGCGACCGGCACGTCACGTGATCGCAACGCCTCGTACTGCTCCATCGTCTGGGTGAGGAAGAAGTCGTGCCAACCACCGATCAGGAGCGTCGGCACCGTGACGCGCTGCAGCGCCCCGGTGGCGCGGAACCCGTCCCAGTAGCGGTACCGCAGGTCGGGGTGATCGACCCAGTCGTCGTACCACGGTGCCCCGCGGCCGCCGAGTGTGTCCATGGCGCCGCGCAGCGGCAGCCGGTCCAGCGCGCCGCGCAGCCGCCGGGGCGCCGACGCCATCCGGACCATGCCGGCGAGGGGGCCGACGGTTTCCTGGTGGGAGAGCAGGTCCGACCAGCTGAGCAGGTTGAAGAGGTTGAACGGGCCTTCGCGGTACGCGGCGTCACCGAGGTCGTGCACCCCGATCATGACGACCATCGCCCTCAGCTCCGGAGGGGGATCGAGGGCGAGCGCCCACTGCGTGAAGCCGAGGTAGCTGCCGCCCGCCGTGGCGAGCCGTCCGTCGAACCAGTCCCGGGTGCGCAGCCACGCGACGGTGTCGTGCCCGTCGCTCGCCTCGTCGACCGCCGGGATGAACACGCCGCCGGAGCCGAACGTGCCCCGGCAGCTCTGGAACAGGACGTGGTAGCCGCGCTCGGCGTAGAGCTGGGCGGAGAGGAGGCTGTACGGCAGGCCTCGTCCGTACGGGCAGCGGACCAGGATCGTCGGGGCGGGCGCGTCGGTGTCCGGGATGTAGTGGTCGGCGAGCAGCGTCACGCCGTCACGCATGGGCACCTCGACGGCGCGCTCCACGCGCACCCGGTTGCGCCTGCGCGGCAGCCGCCACCGCCGGCCGGCGGCCGCCCCGACCAGCTTCTGGAGGGTTCCGAGCGGTCGGGCGCCGGGGGAGCGGGAGCCGGTCACGGTCATGTCGACTCCATCGTCGGGATCGGGGCCGTCGCCGGCTCGTGACGCACGATCACCAGAGCGTGGTCGCGGACGCGAGCAGGGGGGTCGCCGTCGTCGGCCGACCGTCCACGGTGGCCCCCGCGAACTGCAGCCGCGGTGCCAGCAGCCGGTTGTTCTCGGCCGGGAAGTTCAGCCTCGGCGCCGACACCTCGTCCAGCCGCGCGCGGTGGTCGTCGCTCAACGTCGCGTCCAGCGCCCCCAGGTTCGCCTCGAGTTGGTCGAGGCGACGTGCCCCGATCACGACGGAGTCGACCCCGGGCCGGCCGAGCGCCCAGGCGAGCGCCGCCTGGGCGGACGTGACGCCGGCGTCCCGGGCGACCGAGCCGAGCGCGTCGATGACGACGAGGTCGTCCGCGGACGGCCGCAGCGACCGGCCGGAGTCGACGTCGCCGGAGCCGGAGTACTTCCCGGAGAGGAGCCCGCCGCGCAGTGGCGACCACGGCATCACCCCCATGCCCAGCGCCTGCGCCATCGGGATCAGCTCGCCCTCCGAGGTGCGTTCGAGCAGCGAGTACTCCAGCTGTACCGCGATGAGCGGGGACCAGCCACGCAGGCGCGCGATCGTCGCCGCCTCCGCGGTCGCCCACGCAGGGACGTCCGAGAACCCGATGTAGCGGATCTTGCCCGCCGCGACGAGGTCGTCGAGCGCGCGGAGGGTCTCCTCGATGGGTGTGGTCGGGTCGAAGTTGTGCAGCCAGTAGAGATCGACGTAGTCGGTCCGCAGCCGTCGCAGCGAGTTCTCCAGCTGTTGCACGATCGCCTTACGGCCGGGTCCGCCGCCGTTCGGGTCGTTCAGGTACAGGTTGCCGAAGAACTTGGTGGCGAGCACGAGCCGGTCGCGCAGGGCCGGTTGCCCGGCGAGGAACTGGCCGAGGATCTGCTCGGAGTGGCCGTTGGTGTAGATGTTGGCGGTGTCGATCGAGTTGCCGCCGCGGTCGAGGTAGGCACGGAGGATCTTCGTCGACTCCTCCGGGCTGGTCCCCCAGCCCCAGTCCTCGCCGAACGTCATCGTGCCGAGCGTGAACGGGCTGACCCTGAGACCCGATCGGCCCAGCGTGACATACGAGTCCAATGACATTGCGTACCTCCACGAGGATGCAGGGCGACGTCGGGGAGCGACTGTCGGACACCCTTCCCTCAGTGCACACCCCGCGAGTCGCGCCCACCTAGATCGATCCGCGCGATCGGCTGCACGATCCGCTCAACCTCGCCCTGATCGTGATGATGGACCAGCGCCTCGCTCGCGTGCTTGACTCGACGGGTGGACGCCCTGGACGAACTCGCCCGCCGGATCCGGGGGCTGGCCGGCGACGACCTGCGCCCGGTCTGGTTCGGCGACGTGCTCGTGTTCGCCGCGGCCACCGTCACCGAGCCGATGACCTCGGTGACCGAGCCGATGCTCGTGCTGGTCGTGCAGGGTGCCAAACGGTCGACCCTGGGCGAGCGGGTGTTCGAGCACCGTCCCGGCCAGGCCGTGGTCTTCACGGTCGATCTGCCGTTGACCTCGCAGATCATCGACGCCACCCCCGACCGCCCCTTCCTCACGCTCGGCCTGCGGCTGCGGCCCGCGACCATCGCGCAGCTGCTCGTCGAGGGCGGTCCGGTCCCCGCCGGCGCGCAGGACGCGCCGGGGATGGCGATCAGCGATGCGGACGACGACCTGCTCGACTCCCTCGTCCGCCTGCTGCGGCTGTTCGACGACCCGCGTGAGCTGAAGGTCCTGGGCGCGGGTGTGCGGCGCGAGGTCCATTGGCGGCTGCTGAACGGCCCGCACGCCGCCCTGGTGCGGCAGGCGGGGACGGCCGACAGCCGGCTGGCGCTCGTCGCACGCGCGGTCGCCTGGGTCCGTGCCCGCTATGACCGCGTGATCCGCATCGACGACCTCGCCGCCGACGTCGGCACCAGCGTCTCGTCACTCAACCGGCACTTCCGGGCGGTGACGTCGATGAGCCCGCTCCAGTACCAGAAGCAGATCCGGCTGCAGAAGGCCCGGATGGAACTGCTCGCGGCACCGCACGACGTGAGCGCGATCGGCTACGCGGTGGGGTACGACAGCCCGTCGCAGTTCAGCCGGGAGTACCGGCGGATGTTCGGCGCGCCGCCGGGGCAGGACGCGATCCGTCTCCAGTCGGCGGCGATCGTGCGCGAGTAGCGCCCGCCCGCCACCGGGAGCTGTCGGTGGCGGACGGGCGCCGGGGCGCTGCTCGTCAGAGCGTCGGCACCAGGTCGCGCCACGGCCGGGCGGCCTCGACGGCGGCCGCGGCGGTCATGACGCTCAGCTCGTCGTAGGTCCTGCCGACGATCTGCAGACCGGTCGGCACACCGGCAGAGCTGAAGCCCGACGGGACCGACGCGACCGGGCACCGGCTGACCAGGTTGAACGGGTAGGTCGGTGTCCACTGCACGTAGGGGTGGACGGGCTTGCCGTTGATCCGGAAGTCCGGGTCGTCGTTCGCGTGGTCGGCCTTGAGAGCGGTGGTCGCGACGGTCGGGCAGATCAGCACGTCGTACTGCTCCAGCAGCGGACCGAGCCGGTTGTCCGTTGCGTGTCTAGACTGGGTCTCGTGAAGCGTCCGACGTTCGACGACTGGCCGTGTTCGGTCGCCCGCGTGGCCGACGTGCTCGGCGACCCGTGGACGATCCTGCTCGTCCGTGACGCGAGCCATGGGCTCACGCGGTTCGAGGAGTTCCAGCGCTCGCTGAACATCCCCCGCAACACCCTCTCCGCCCGGCTGCGCAGGCTCGTGGAGATCGGCCTGCTGGAGCGGCGCCTCTACCAGGACTACCCGCCCCGTGCCGAGTACGTCCTCACCGACATGGGGCGCGACTTCTTCCCGGTGCTGACCGCCATGCTCGGCTGGGGGGACCGCTGGCTCGGCGAGGACGGGGCGCCGGTCTCGGTCCACCACGTCCCCTGCGGACACGACATCGACCCGCAGGTGGTCTGCCGGTCCTGCGGCCGGCCGGTCGACCTCGACGAGGTCGAGTTCCGGGTCGGCCCCGGCTACCCGGACGACGTGCCGGAGCACCTCGACCTGCGGGACCGGTTCGCGCGTCGGGTCGCGGCGCAGGACGCCCGCGGGCGCTCGGCCTCCGACGGCCCGGAGGTCGCCTCCGCCGGGTGACCGTCACGCGCGGCCGCACGGCCCGCGTCCCGACCCGCCCCGACGCGCAGCGGTCCGGTGCGCGACCGGGATCGGGGGACTGGTGCGTCGCGTCGAGCCGACAGCCGGAACGCAGTGGTGGGGCCGGTGCCGCGGCACCGGCCCACCGCCGGGCGAGAGGCTCAGCGGCCCTTGGCGTCCTCGGGTGTGAAGCCGGGGGTCAGGCGAACGCTCACGGGGAGCTTCTCGGCGAACTCGTAGGGGGTCGCCTTGTTCTCCTCGATCCAGCGCGCCTCGGCGAGGGACTCGAACGGCGGTGGGATCTCGCCCTGCAGCGACCAGAGGTCGAACGGTGGCTCGGTGATGGTGAACTCCCAGTCGTACCCGCGGTCCTTGACCCAGGGGGCGATCACCCGGTCGAGGTTGCGCACCCAGAACTCGCGCAGTGTCGCGCCCGGCAGGGTCCGGGCCATCTGGTCGATGTTGATGCGCACGAAGTGGTCGTGGACGTCGCCACCGACGTAGAAGTTCTCGGCGGCCACCTCCTCGAACAGGACCACGACGTAGAAGCGCGGGATCGGGATCGAGGTGTAGACCTCCGTGATCGCGTCCGAGAACTGCTTCTTGTCGTCCGCGGAGTACGCGCCCACGGGGTGGTGAATCTTCCACAACGGCATTGGTGTGCTCCTCGCTGCGATCGATGAAGCGCCGGCTCGCGATCCCTCCGCCGGCCGCCCCCAGGAGACGGCCGGCGGTGCGTGGAGTGACCCGGAACACGGCGTGGCGTCAATAAACCACGTTGTAGGTCCGATCACAAGACTTAGTCTTACTACAAGACTGTCGCGTGACGGCGTTCCCGGTGGAGCGTGGCTCCGTCGCGGGCTCCTCGGTGGCCCGACGCCCGATCGCACCCCCCGGGGCGCGAGCACCCGGCGTCCGGCGCGGGGCGCCGGGCTCAGCTCATGGCCGAGCCGTACGGCTGCGAGCGCACGCTGGTGGTCGGGTTGGCGTCGGCCACCAGGTCGTCGAACCGGTGTCCGGCGATCTTGGCAACCTCGAGCAGTGCCGCGACGTGCTCCTGCGCAGGCGAGTTCTGCAGCCGTGACCGGGCGTGCCGGACGAGCGCCTCCCGATCGTGGCGACCGTGACCGCACACGATCAGCGGGATTCCGTACCGGTCCCGGTAGGCCGCGGTGATGCCGGCGAGGTCGGCCGCCTCGTCCTCGTCCCAGGTGGCCGATGTCGGGCGTCGCCCCGTCGCGCGGGGTGTGCGGATCCGCGTCGTCGTCGAGCGCGGGGTAGCGGGCCAGCAGCTCCCGCTGCTGGTCCGGGGGGCCGCTGAACAGCGCGTTCTGGAAGGCCGCGCGCAACTGCTCGGTGTCGGCGAAGGGCCGGTGGGCGAACGCGTTCTCGACCACCCAGATCCGGGCACGCGCCCGCGTGAGGAGCCGGTTGTGCTGGCGCAACAGGTCCAGGTGGTCCGGGCCCGGTTCCTGCAGCACCCCGCGCACGACGCACCGCGTCGCGCCGGTCAGCTGCACGAACAGGGTCAGCCCGCTGCCGCTCACCGCGGGATCGCCGCGGAACCGCAGGACGAGGTCGTCCTCGCCCGCCGGGCGGAGCCCGTCGGCGGCCCCATGGGTGCGCAGCCGCTCGACGGCCGACGATGCCGGTACCGCGATCTCGACCGCGCGCAGCACCAGCACGTCGCCGTCCGCGCCGGGCAGGTCCGGGACGTCCTGCGGACGGTGGTCGTCGAGCGTGGTCCAGATGAGCCCGTACCGCTCCACCACCGGGTAGGTGCGGTTGGAGATGGTCCGGGCGGGCGCGTCGGCGGGGTGCGCGGGGATGTACGTGCAGGTCGCGGTGCGGGTCGAGTAGCGCCATCCGTGGTACTGACACCGCAGTTCGCGGCCGTCGTTCACCCCGATCGACAGCCGGACCCCGCGGTGCAGGCACCGGTTCTCCCACACGTTGACGAATCCGTCGTCCGCGCGCCAGATCGCCAGCTCCCGGTCGTGCAGCTCGCCCTGGAAGACGTGCCGGGGGGCGGCGTCGTCCGAAGCGGCGACGGGGTGCCACGCGCGGGTGGTGAGCGCGGACGTCGCGATGTGCGGGGCGGTCGTCGTGAGGCTCATGCCGCTCACCGCCCCGCCGGGATCACGCCGTAGGTGATCCCCTTGCGGCTCAACCAGCGCCGGTAGGACACCGCCGCACGGTCCGCCCGGATCGGTGTCTCGGCGCGCGGGTCCAGCGGCAGCCGCTTGGGGTGCTGGTTCTCCAGGATCGGTTTGTCCTGGCCGAAGATCGAGACCTGGAAGTGCCGGATCTCCTTGTCCTCGTGCTCGTCGTCGAGCACGGACAGGAGCAGGTGCGCGCGCACCCGTTCCTCGTCGACGGGCTGCAGGAACACCGCGATCACGTCCTGCCGCGACTCGTCGGCGCCGCTGGTCTTGTACAGCACGGCGCAGTACGGGTGCGGGACGCGGTAGACGTACTCCACGTCCGCGCCCTCCGACGACGCGGCCGACGCCCTGGGCTGGAACATGCGGCACTGCGTGGCCAGCACCTCGTCGCGCTCGTCGGAGACCTCGACGTCGTACTCGCGGACCTCGGTGTGCGGCTCGGCCCCGAGCACGTCGGTGTGCACGAACGGGAAATGGGCCATGTCGAGGAAGTTCTCGATCGCCCGTGGCGCGGACACGTGCACGCCGATCGTGCCGGCGTTGAGGTTGCGGCGGTCGGGTTCGGCGAACTCCGGGATGGCGAACACGTCGCCCGGCGGTGTGCCGAGCGAGGTCCACACGTAGCCGTAGCGCGCCACGGCCGGCAGCACGTCCGGGACGTCGGCCGCCGCGACACGCGAGCCGACGGGCGGGTGGTCGCGGCTGCGCCAGGCGAGGACGCCCCGCACTCGTCCACCGCGTAGCTGACCCGCTCCCCGAGGAGCGTGGTCGTGTGCACGGTCGAGGGGGGTGTCTCGGCGAGGGTCGCGAGCGCGTGCCAGAGATCGAGGACGACAGGGTCTTTGCACAGAGTCGTAGGCATGGGTCTGCCATCTCTGCCGAAGGTAGCTGTGCATCGCCGATCGGTCGGGGGACCGAGAACCCCAGGCGCGGGCACAGCAGAACGCCTGGGCTGACGCGGAAGTCAGCTCCGCCGCGCCCGGCACGTCAACAGACGCCGAGCCCGTAGCACCCACGTAACGGCGGGATGACGTGGCCGAAACGGGTCCCGGGATAGCGTCGGAGGAGCCGCGGAAGGAGCGGACGAGCGCACTCCGGAGACAGACCGCCATGACGAGTTCGAGCGGGCCGGTGCCACCGACGTCGTCCCGGGAACGGCCACGCCGGCAACCGCGCGCGGAGCGGGCACGGCACGTCGCCGACGTGCTCCGGCATCAGATCACGACCGGCCGGTTCCCCGACGGGATGCTTCCCGGCGAGACGGCGTTGTGCGAGCGTCTGGGCGCGAGCCGCAACGCCGTGCGCGAGGCGCTGGGGCTGCTCCGGTCGGAAGGCCTGATCGCCCGCAGGCAGGGTGTCGGGACGATGATCGTCATGGCCAAGTTCGGGCACGGGATGGATCGCCTCGCCGGTCTCGCCGAAGCCCTCACCGGCTACGGGACCGTCACCAACGAGGTGCGCGCCGCGCACTTCGTGGACCACCTGCCCGCCGTGATCGCCGAGCGGCTGGAGGTGCCGCGCAAGGCGGGCGCGGTCTACATCGAGCGCCTGCGCTGGTCGAACGGACTGCCGTTGTCGCTGGACACCACGTACCTCGCCGCGGACATCGGCCTCCCGCTGCTCGAGTCCGACCTCGTCGGCCGGGACATCTTCGCGTTGATCGAGGAGACGAGCGGGCAGCGCCTCGGCCGCGCCGAGATCTCCGTGCACAGCGTGAACGCCGGCCCCGACGCGGCCGCGTTGCTCGGCATCCCGTCGGGCGCGGCGGTGTTCGCCGTGGAGCGGCTGACGCGCATGTCGGACGGGCGACCGGTCGACACCGAGTCGATCCAGATCCGCGCGGACCGGATCGCGTTCCACGCCGAGCTGCACCGGGGGAACCGGCTCGCCGTGCGCGAGCCGGCAGCGCGTCGGCCCGGCTGAAGGGCCGGGGCGGCGGACGTTCCCGACCCGGCGGTCACCCGCACCTGCGGCTGCCCGTGGCAGCGGATCGTCGTCGTGCGGTCCGGGAAATCTGGGTGGCGGAATGCATGATCACGGCCTCGAAACGGCCGCGTGACGACGCGTTTCCGCACTACAAGCGGGTGGCGTAACTCTTCGGACATCGTTCGAGGCGGCGTCCGTAACAGATTCGCCGAAACCTTGCCGGCAGCCGAGGTGCCGGACAGGGGCTCGCGAGGCCGACCACGACAGGTGTCGGCGACCGGGTCGGGCACCGAGGTCGTCCGGCCGCAGGCCGACTCGCTCGATCGAGAGGACAAGCGTGCAGATCCCACCACTTTCCGAACGCCGCGAGATGACGTGCGACGTCCTCGTCATCGGTGGCGGAACCGCGGGCACGATGGCGGCGCTGACCGCGGCGCAGCACGACGTACAGGTGCTGCTGCTCGAGAAGGCGAACGTCCGGCACTCCGGCGCGCTGGCGATGGGCATGGACGGCGTCAACAACGCGGTCATCCCCGGGAAGGCGAGCCCGGAGGACTACGTCGCCGACATCACCACCGCGAACGACGGCATCGTCAACCAGCGCACCGTCTACCAGACCGCGACCCGCGGGTTCGCCATGGTCCAGCGCCTCGAACGTTACGGCGTCAAGTTCGAGAAGGACGAGCACAACGAGTACGCGGTGCGCAAGGTGCACCGGTCGGGCAGCTACGTCCTGCCGATGCCCGAGGGCAAGGACGTCAAGAAGGTCCTGTACCGGCAGCTCCGGGCGCGCAACGTGCGTGCCAGGGTCACCATCGAGAACCGGGTCATGCCGGTCCGGGTGCTGACCGTCGACGGTCGTGCCGTGGGCGCGGTCGGCTTCGACACCCGGACCGGGGAGTTCGTCACCATCTCCGCGGGGGCGGTCATCCTGGCCGCCGGGGCCGCCGGTCGTCTCGGGCTGCCGGCGAGCGGCTACCTCTACGGCACCTACGAGAACCCCACGAACGCCGGCGACGGCTACGCCATGGCCTACCACGCGGGCGCCGAGCTCAGCGGCATCGAGTGCTTCCAGGTCAACCCGCTGATCAAGGACTACAACGGTCCGGCCTGCGCCTACGTCGCCAACCCGTTCGGCGGCTACCAGGTCAACGCCGAGGGCAACCGCTTCGTGGACTGCGACTACTGGTCCGGTCAGATGATGGCCGAGGTGAAGGCGGAGCTCGACAGCGCGCGCGGCCCGATCTACCTGAAGCTCTCGCACCTGCCCGACGCCACGATCACCGAGATCGAGGGCATCCTGCACACCACCGAGCGGCCCACCCGCGGCACGTTCCACGCCGGCCGCGGCCACGACTACCGCGAGCGCGACATCGAGATGCACATCTCCGAGATCGGGCTGTGCAGCGGCCACTCGGCGTCGGGCGTCTGGATCGACGAGCACGCCGCCACCACGGTCCCGGGCCTCTACGCGGCCGGTGACATGGCGCTCGTGCCGCACAACTACATGATCGGCGCCTTCGTCTTCGGCGAGATCGCCGGCGAGCACGCCAGCGTGTTCGCGAGGACCGCGTCGCGCCCGGCGCTGCCCGAGGACCAGATCTCCGCCGCCCACGAACTGATCTACCGTCCGCTGTCCAACCCGGACGGTCCGCCGCAGGCCCAGGTCGAGTTCAAGCTGCGCCGCTTCGTCAACGACTACATGCAGCCGCCGAAGACCGAGCGCTATCTCTCGTTGGGGCTCGAGTCGTTCGAGCGGATGCGCGGGGACATCGCCCGCATGGGCGCCACCACACCCCACGAGCTGATGCGCTGCGCCGAGGTCACCTTCATCCGCGACTGTGCGGAGATGGCGGCGCGTGCCTCGCTCGCGCGCACGGAGAGCCGGTGGGGCCTCTACCACCAGCGCGCCGATCTGCCGGCCTCCGACGACGAGCGCTGGTTCTGCCACCTCAACCTGCGCAAGGACGCGACCGGGGCGATGGAGATGCTGACCAGGCCGGTGGCGCCCTACATCGTCGACGTGCCCGGGTTCACCCGGCCCGACGGCATCCCGAACGAGCCGGTGGGGACGGAGCTCGCGGGAGCGTGGGCATGAGTCCCGACGCCGTCGCGGCCCGCATCCTCGGCCTGCTCGACCTCGCCGACGAGGACCCGACCCACGAGGAGCTCGAGCCGTACCTGGCCGACCCGGCTCCCGAGGTCCGCCGCAACGCGCTCGGCGTGCTGAGCGACCACACCGAGGACTGGACGGCGGCCTCACCCGTGTTCGCCGCGGCGCTGACGGACGAGGATCCGGCCGTCCGCGCGGCGGCGACCCGGCTCGTGCGCGAGCTGAGCGAGGTGCTGGTCCCGGGGGAGGAGTTCGACGCCGCACTGCGCCGCGCCACCACCCACGCGGACGCCACCGTGCGCCTCGAGGCGATCGACGCGCTGTGGCGGCACCGGCTCACGACCGTCGACGAGCTGACCGGGTTGTCGGGCGACCCGGACGCGGCGGTGCGGTGCGAGGTCGTTCTGGGCTTCGTCTCGCTCGACGCCCTCGACGCCCTCGCCCGTGCCGCCGACGACCCGGACCCGTCCGTCCGGCTCGCCGTCGCCCGCGGCCTGGGCGCGGTCGGCGACCCGCGCGGCACCGCAACCCTCACCTGCCTGGCCGCCGATCCCGAGTTCCTGGTCAGGGCGGCCGCGCTCACCGCGATGGCGCGGACCGGGTGCGGCGACGAGGCCGTGCACGTCGCCGTCGCCGCCCTCACCGATGACGCCTGGGAGGTGCGGCAGGGCGCGGCGAACGCCCTGTCGTCGGCCGCTCCCGACGAGCGTGGCGCCGCCGCGCTGGTCACGGCGCTCGGGGACGAGAACCTCGATGTCCGCAAGGCCGCGGTCAAGACGCTGGGGGCCTGGCTGCCCAGCCGGCCGGCCGTGCGGTCCTCCCTGGAGTCGGCCCTGTCCGACGTCGACGCCGACGTCCGCGCGTACGCGCGGATGAGCCTGACGAACTGAGCTCCGCGCCGGACCGTCACCGCAGCACCCCCTTCCGACACGTCCCGAGAGGTACCTCATGGCACAGGCAACGAACCGGGTCGACGTCCCGGTGTCCGTGGACCAGAGCAAGTGCATCGACGGCTGCACGCTGTGCGTCGACGTCTGCCCGCTCGACTCCCTCGCGATCGACCCCGAGACGAACAAGGCGTACATGCACGTCGACGAGTGCTGGTACTGCGGGCCGTGCGCGGCCCGCTGCCCCGTCGACGCGGTCACGGTCAACATCCCCTACCTGCTCCGATGAGCGGCGGCCGGCTCGCTCGGATCGGCCGCCGCACACGGTGGTGCGCACTGGTGGGCGTCCTGGCCGCGGTCGTGGCCGGATGCTCGTCGGGTGGGTCGGCGGACGCGGCCACGGTCGTCGTCCGGGTGGGCTACCAGTCGAAGACGATCAACACCGTCAACGCCGGCACCCTGCTGCGGGAGCAGGGCACCTTCGAGCGGAAGCTCGCCGAGCTCGGCGCCACGACCGGCCGCAAGTACCAGGTCGAGTGGCAGGACTTCCCCTCGGGCGCACCCCTCACCGCGCAGATGATCGCGGGCAAGGTCGACATCGGCTCGATGGGCGACTACCCCCTGCTGGTCAACGGCTCCAAGACCAGTGGCTTCGGCGCCGACCGGTCCGTGCTGGTCGGCGTCACCGGTTACAACCTGCGCGGCTCGCTCAACCAGGTCGTCGTGCCCAGCGCGTCGGGCGCGACGACGCTCGACGACCTGCGCGGCAGGATCGTCTCGACCAGCCTCGGCTCCGCCGGGCACGGCATGCTGGTCGACGGGCTGCAGCGCAGCGGCCTGGCCACGACGGACGTGCAACTGCTCAACCAGGAGCCTGCCGTCGGCGCGTCCGCCGTCCAGGCCGACCAGGTCGGCGCGTACGCCCAGTTCGTGCCGTGGCCGCAGCTGCTGATCTTCCGCGGGCAGGCCAAGCTGCTCTACGACGGGGGTGACAACGGCAAACCCACCTTCCACGGCATCGTCGCGCGGGAGTCGTTCGGCACCGCCCACCCCGAGCTCATGCAGGCCTTCCTGCAGTCGGTGAAGGACACGAGCGACTACATCGACCACGAGCCGCTCGCCGCGGCCGAGACGGTCTCGCGGCTCACCGGGATCGAGGCCGAGGTCGTCTATCTCTACAACGGCCCCAACGGCCTGGTGACCTTCGACCCCACGATCAAGCAGCCGCTGGTCGACGCGCTGGCCGCGGACCTGCCGTTCCTCAAGCAGGTCGGCTCCGCCGGCGACCTCGACGTCGCGAAGTTCGTCGACGAGACCGCCCTGCGGGCGGTGTACGGCGCCGGGTACGACGCCGCCAGGGCCTCGACCCCCCCGGCTGACGTGCTGGCGGGCACGGACCCCGTGTGCGGCATGCCGGTCGGCGACCCGCGCACCGCCTCCGAGGTCTGGTTCGACGGCGCGGCCCGGACCCAGGTCGCGGCCACCCCGACCTGCGCGATGCGGGCCGTCGAGGAGAGCAACGGCAAGAAGGTCCGGGCGGTCTACGTCCCGGACACGCCCACGGGGACCCGCATGTTCGCCTCCGCGGCGACGTGGGTCCTGGACCCCGCGGCCCCGCCCACGGCCACGTTGCTGCCCTTCGCCACCGAGGCGGAGGCCGCGGCATACCTCGCGGCCCATCCCGGCACCCGCCAACTCGACTACGCGGCCGCCAGGGCGGCCGCCTGAGTACGGAGGACGCATGAGCACCCGCAGACCACTGCCGCCCGCCCCGGAGCACGGGTCCGTGCCCGGGCGGGGCGGGAGGACCCTGACCGCGACCGCCGAGGCCGAGAGCGACGAGATGACCGCACAGACCGGACTGTCCGCGCCCACCACCGCGACCGAGACCGTTTCCGCCGCGTTCCCGGGAGGGAGGCGCAGGTCCCGGGGCCCCTTCGGCCCCACGACACGGCTGGCCAAGGCCGCCTTCCCGGTCCTTCCGCTGCTGGTCGTGCTGGCCCTGTGGCAGCTGCTCACCGTCGGCAAGGTCGAGTTCTGGCTGAGCTTCGACAAACTGCCCACCCCGGGCGAGGTGGCCACCGCACTCGGCGCGCAGCTCACCAGCGGCACGTACTACCAGGACCTGCTCGCCAGCGTCCGCCGGATCCTGCTGGGCTTCGGCCTCGCGACGGTGGTCGGCGTGGTGACCGGCGTCGCCGTCGGCCGCTCCCGGGTCGCGCGAGCGGCGATCCGTCCGGTGATCGAGGTCTCCCGCCCGATCCCGGCGATCGCCCTCGTGCCGCTCGCGATCCTGCTGTTCCCGACCAGCGAGCAGGGCATCGTCTTCATCACCTTCTTCGCGGCGTTCTTCCCGGTCGCGGTCAGCACGATCCACGCGATGAAGAGCCTGCCGAAGGTGTGGGAGGAGGCGGCCCGCACCATGGGCGCCCGCCGGGTCGCGGTGCTCACCCACATCGTGCTGCCGGGTGCCATGCCGGGGATCTTCTCGGGCCTGTCGGTCTCGATGGGCGTCGCCTGGATCTGCGTGATCAGTGCGGAGATGATCTCCGGGCAGTTCGGGATCGGCTACTACACGTGGCAGGCCTACGGTCTGCTCGACTACGCCGGCGTCGTGGTCGGGATGCTCTCGATCGGCGCACTGGGCTTCGGCACCGCGTGGGTCGTCGAGCGGATCGGGGCCCGGGTCAACCACTGGCTGCCGAGGGCCGCCGAGTGAGCGACGTGACGGGGGCTGCCGGTGGCGCGCGCGTCACTCTCGACGGACTGACGATCTCGTTCGGCGGAATGCCTGCGGCGCAGGTGGATCTGGACGTGCCGGCAGGTGAGATCCTCGTGCTGCTCGGCCCGTCCGGGTGCGGCAAGTCCACGATCTGGCGCGCCCTGGCCGGCCTGCTGACGCCGGACGCCGGCCGCGCCGAGCTCGACGGGACGAGTGTCGCGGAGAGCCGGTCCCGGTGCGCCATGGTGTTCCAGGAGGACGCGCTGCTGCCGTGGCGGTCCGCGCGACGCAACGTCGAGTTCGCGCTGACGCTGCGCGGGGTCGAGCGGCGCGCCCGCCGGCGCGAGGCCGAGGAGCTGCTCGCGCAGGTGGGCCTGCAGGACTTCGCCGACCACATGCCCGGCGAGCTCTCCGGCGGGATGCGCCAGCGGGTCCAGCTCGCCCGCACCCTGGCCACCCGGCCCCGGGTCCTGCTGATGGACGAGCCGTTCGGGGCGCTCGACGCTCAGACGCGCTCGGACATGCAGCAACTGCTCGTCACGGTGTGGCGCGAGTACCGCACGACGGTCCTGTTCGTCACCCACGACGTCGACGAGGCGCTGTTGCTCGGGGACCGCGTCGTCGTGCTGACGCCCCGGCCGGCCCGGGTCAACCGCGTCATCGAGATCCCCGAGCCGCGACGCCCCGGCGCCCAGTTCGAGCCGGAGTTCGCCCGCCGTCGCTACGAGATCCTCGCGCTGCTGGGGGAGTCCCCCGACGAGGCACTCACGTCGGCCGCCGGCTGACCACCACACACGGAGAGGACACCCCATGAGCTACGTCATCGGCGCGTCGTGCGTCGACGTCACCGACCGGGCCTGCGTCGACGAGTGCCCCGTCGACTGCATCTACGTCGGCGGCCGGATGGCCTACGTCAACCCGACCGAGTGCATCGACTGTGGCGCCTGCGAGCCCGTCTGCCCGGTCGAGGCGATCGTGCCCGAGAGCGACGTCGCGGAGTCCGAGCAGGACTTCATCGCGGCGAACGCGGCCTTCTTCCTGGAGGTCCTGCCGGGCCGCGACGAGCCGCTCGGCAACCCGGGCGGGGCGGGCCAGGTGGGCGAGGTCGGCGCGGACAGCTCCTTCGTCCGGACCTACGAGGCGCCGTGACCGGTGCCGGGCCGGAACCCGGATCCCTCGAACACACCCTGCTGGGCACCCGCAGGTGGCCGGGCGCGGCCGTCGTCGCCGTCGTCCTGCGCAGCGTGCGCTGGCCGTACTCCTGTGGGCTGGCCGCCGCCGTGCGGGAGAGCGCGCACCGCTACGCCGACGCCGGTGCGGAGTTGCACGTCACCGTCGACGAGCCCCTGGACCGGCGCACCGCCGCGATGGCGGCCTGGGGGCTCCCGCCGCCGCTGCCCGCTGCGCTGGCCGAGCCGCTCGCGAGGGCCGTCGGCAGCTGGGACCCCGCGCTCGCCCGTGCCGACGACGGGCTGGGGGTGCTCGGGCCCGACGGACGTTGGGTCGGCCGCTGGGCCCTCACGGATCCGTTCGGCGACCACGACGTCGGCGACGTCCTGCCCGCACTGTGTGCGCTCGGGCTCGGGCCGGTCCCGCGGACGGAGTTCCCCGCCCCGGCGCGGGCCCGCGCTCCCGGGGTCTGCGACCCGGCGGACGCGGCGCGTGCGCTGCGCCGGGCCCGGCACAGCGCCGGACGGGCCGCGACCCTGATGGACGGTTCCGTCGCGGGGCAGCGGAGCCGTCGCGCAGGACGGCGGTTCGCCCGGTATGTCGCCGCGCTCGAGGGCGTTCCCGTCGAGGACGCCGGTCCGTCGGGCGGCGGTGGCGGGCAGCGGTGCAGCAGCGCGCGCAGGCTGGGCGGGACCCTGCCGCCCGTCGACGGGACCACGGTCCGGCACGGTCTGGCGAGCTGATCTGCAGAATATGTTGATAAGTATCGACATATATGACACTCGTCGCTAGAGTCGGCGCACCACCGAGCGGGAAGGTGTGCCGACATGGACGGTGTGCACGACGTGGGACCTCGTCACGGCCGCGGGGTCGTCGGCTCCGAGGCGGACGGCCGGTGGTCGACGCGGAACTCGAACGCCCGGTTCCCCAGGGATCCCCCACGACGGCGATCACGGGAGTCGTCGATCTCGACCGGTTCCGTCCCGGTTCGTGGCGGGGTCGTCAGCGCAGGTCGTCAGGGGCACACGCGATTCCCGGCACGGGTTCCGTCGCCCGCGTCGTCGGGGTTCGGGCGATGAATCCGTTGCTGGACCGGCTGGAGGGAGAGCTGCTCGGTCGAGGACTGGTCACGCGCGACAGCGTCGACCGGTGGACCGACCGACACGCCGACGAGGTCGGTCCCCGGCACGGTGCCCAGGCCGTCGCGAGAGTCTGGGGATCAGGCCTTCACCTCGACGCGACGGCGGCCGCGGCCGCCGTGCTCGGGCGGTGCGCCTGCGGTCGGCGTTGGCGGTACGTGCCGGACACCCCGACAGTGCGTAACGTGGTGCTGCCGGGTACGCCGCGGTGTACGGGATGGCGGGTTCTCGGGGCGCCGCCGACCCGTTACCGCGAACCCGATGCCCGGACCGGCCGGCAGGTCACGTTCTGGTCCGACGACGCGACCACGCACCATCTGGTCGTACCGCTGCGGCCGATCGAGGCGCGCGACGCCGGACCGTTCGAGCTCGCGGCGTTGGTCAGCCGGACGGCACTGCGGGGCTTCGAGGACACGCCGGCACCCCACGCGGCACCCCCTGCCGAGATCGGCTGCGGGCTCCCTGGCTACGCGCACGACGAGCGTGCCCTCGACAGTCCCTGGGAGCTCCGCGTGTTCGCGCTGCTGTTGGCGACGCTCACCGACAGTCCGGACCGGGAGCCGTCGCTGCGCGCCGAGGTCGAGCGCGCCGCGAAGGACCTCCCGGTGCGCCGCAGCATCTATGTCGCCTGGCTGCGCGCGCTGCTCGTCGGCCCGGGCTGAGACTTCCGCGATCCCCGAACGTCACCACGCGCCGCCACCGGCACGGTGCCGGCGCGGTTCCGCGCGCCGACCCCAGGCGCCCTGCAGAGGAGCAGACATGTCCGTCACCGACGACGAGCACGACGTCCGCGACGGCGCTGCCGTCGACCCCCGCGAACGCACCCTGCCCTGGTGGGGGTTCGGCCTGGCGAACCTCGCCGTGGTCCTCGCTCTGGCGTTCGCCTCCTGGTGGCTCCTCGTCGATCCGCGGTGGAGCCCGTTGTCGGTGTACCCACAGCCCTACACCGCGGTCCTGTTCTGGACGATCCTGGCGACGGTCTGGGTCGGCTTCACCTTCGGCTGGTTGGGTCCGGCCGGGCTGCGCCAGCCGTGGCGCGGTCTGGTCGGGGTAGGCCTGACCCTGGCCATCGGTATCGCGATCACCGTCGTACTGGCGTACGGGTGGGGTGCCCTCGACCCTACGTTCTCGGCCGGTCGGGACGGCGGAGCGGGTTTCACCACCGGCAACCTCTTCGTGCTGTTCGGCTTCTTCTCCTACGTGCTCTCGGCGGTCAACGGAGCGCATTGGCCGTTCGGGGGGCGGATCCGCCACCCGTGGGCCGGGATCGGCGAGATCGCACTGGTGTTCATCCCGACCCTCGCGCTCTACCTCGTGTTCGCGTTGCCGAACCTGGCGACGTGGGCACAGCCGGACGGCTCGCCGCTGATGAGCCTGTCGACGGTGATCGGCTGGTTCTACTCGATCGTCGTCGCCACCGTGATGACCGGGCTGATCACCGAGAACCGGCCGTGGAGCCGAGCCGGGTCGCCCGGCCGGGTCGCGGCCGCCGCCGTGGTGGGGAACATCGCGCTCGGCACGGTCCTGTACTTCGTGCTGCTCGCCGTGGCGAAGCTGCTGATCGGACCCGTGAACGTGACCGCGCTGGGCGCCGGCGTGACGCAGTACGCCGCTCAGTTCGGTGTGTGCTTCGCGGTCTGGATGATCCTGTGGGCCAACATCTTCGGCAACAAGCCCACCGGCTTCTCCCCGGGCGTGAACATCGCGGTCCGGATCGTGGTGACGTTCGTGATGTCCGCGCTCACCTACGTCCTCTACTACTTCGTCCTCGCCGAGCACGTGCTGCACGAGCCCGGCGCGGGTGGGACGTTGTCCGGCAACGCGCTCGGCTTCCTGGACTGGGTGATCCAGTGGATGCTCTGGTACGTGCTGTTCCTCGGTTCCTACGGGCTGCCGAAAGCCCGACCGGAGGCGCCCTGAGCGGTCGAGCGTCCCACATGAGGTATCTCACGACCGCTTCACGTGCTCTGTACCCGTCGCCGATGCGCCTCATATTGTTGGTTGGTCATTCATCAATTGAGGAGCGTCGATGGGCACGGCCGATGAGGCGGGCAACGGTGCGATCACGGTCGAGCGCCGGGGGCGGTGGTCGTTCGTGGGCCCGGACGGCCGCCCCTTCCCGTCGCTCGGGGTCACCCATGCCGACGACACGAACCTGCGGTACCCGCACAACGAGACCGTGTGGCGCGACCGGTACGGCGGCTCGCGCCGACGGTGGCTCCGGGAGGGGCTCGTCGCCGACCTGGAGTCGTGGGGGTTCACGACGATCGGCGCGACGTCGGAGTACGTCAGCGGCACGGGCCTGGGCGTGACGGGTCGCCCGGTCGACCTCGGTCACTCCGCCGGCCTGGACGGAGCGGACCTGGCGACGGGCGGCCTGCCCTACGTCCTCGAGCTGCACGTGCTGCAGATCGAGGCGTGGAACGGGCACCCGGCCTACCGCGACCCTCGCGACCCCGCCTTCGCGCAGTGGTGCGACCACGTCGCCCGGACGATCTGCCGTCCCGACGACGCGCTGCTCGTCGGGTACGTGCTCGTGGACGGCCCGGCGTGGCGCGGGCACCCGACCGGGGCCGGCTTCGACGGCCCGCTGGACGAGATCGCCGAGGCGTACTACGCGACGGTGGCTGCGGCCGTCCGGCGGCACGACCCGAACCATCTGCTGCTCGGTGACCGGTTCGGGACCCGCGCGGGGGCGCCGCCCGAGGTGCTCGACGCCGCGGCCCGGCACATGGACGTCCTGTCGGTACAGACCTTCCCCGGGCCCGCACCGGGCGCGTTCGAGGCGGCGATCGAGGTCGTCGAGGGCTGGCACCGGCGGACGGGCCTGCCGGTGCTGATCGCCGACACCGGCAACTGGTGCCCGACGACGATGAACCCGCACCGCACGGGCAGCGCCCGGGACCAGGCCGAGCGGGCCGCCGGTTACGTGCGGACGGCGGAGGCGCTCGCCGCCCTCGACTGGTGCCTGGGCTGGCACTGGTGCAGCTATCTCGAGAACCCCCAGCGCGGTTGGGGGATCAAGGACCCGTGGGACGAGCCCTACCCCGAGCTGGTGGCGGCGATGAGCGCGGTGAACCGCGAGGTCGTCGCCCGGTGGGCCGACGCCCGGCCGCTCGCGGCGCCGGGAGGTGCGACGCGATGAACGCCGACCCGATCCCCGCCGTCCGCGAGGAGGACGCGGTCGGCGCGACGGCGGAGATCTTCGCCGACCTGCGCGCGACGCTCGGTCTGCCGTTCGTGAACCTGATCTGGCGCCATCTCGCGACGGTGCCGGATGCGCTCCCCGCGGTGTGGAGCGCCGTCCGCCCGTTGTACTCGACCGCCGAGCTGGCCGGTCTGGCCACCGGGATCTCGGCGCGCGCCCGGCCGGACGGGGTCGCGCCGGTTCCCGGCGAGGTGTGGGCGACGCTCGGCGTGGACGAGGCGGCCCGCGTCGACATCGCCGACCTGGTCGGCTTCTACAACCGGGCCAACACGATCAACTTCCTCGTGTTCACCACGGTCGACGCCCTGCTGCGCGGCGAGTCCCGGCCACCGGACCCGGGGCGCCGCCTTGCCGCGTCGGGGGCGCCCTCGGGCGCGGGGGCGGGGCTGTCGGGCGTACCGCCGCTCCCGCCCGCGGACGCGCTGTCGCCGGACCTTCGTGCGGTGGTGCAGGCCTGCGACGAGCTGGGCCGGCTCGGGTCGAGCACCGCCCACGCGAGCCTCTACCGGCACCTCGCGCTGTGGCCGCCGTTCCTGGCGACGGCCTACGTCGCGCTCGCACCCCTGCACCGCAGCGGAGCGCTGCAGGCGGCGCAGCGCGACCTGATCGACTTCGCCCGCCCGACCTGTGCCGACCGGCTGCTCCCGCTGCTCGCGCCCGCACGCCCCGCGCTCGACGAAGGTGTCCGGTCCCGCATCCGGTCCGCCGTGGAGGAGTTCGCGTCGATCATGATCGGCCGGATGGTCGTGGCCGGTACCGTGATGCGCGCGCTCCTGCCGGTCCCGGAGGAGGCGGCCGTACGGTGACGCGGGCCTCGGAGGCGGACTGCGGCGGCCGGAGCCGTCCGCTGCGGCAGGTGATTGTCGAATGAACGTGTTGACACTTATCGACGGTTGCTATCGTGGTGGCGTGACGGTCAACGAGAACCTCGCCTTCGACGCGCTGTCCGACCGCGTACGGCGGCGGATCCTGGCAGCGCTCGGCGACGGCGGAGAGCTCACGGCCGGCCAGCTCGCGGAGCGGGTGGGCGTGGTCAGCCGCAGTACGGTCTCGAGCCACCTGCGCATCCTGCGCACGTCAGGGGCGGTGATCGAGCGCCGGGAAGGCCGTCATCGCTACTACTCGGTCGACACGGAGGGCTCCGTGCGCGACGCCTTCCGCTTCCTGCAGGGCCTCCTCCAGGACGGGGTGCGGCTCGACAGCGGGGCTGCCGCACAGGCAGACTCGCCCGACGAGTTCCACCACGACACTGGTTGACCCGCCCGGGATGAGGCAGGCGCGATGAGATCTGCCCGGTCGTGACGAGCACGACCCTGACCGCCGAGTCGGTCGTCGAGCTGGCTGCCCACGAGGTCTACCGGATGTTCGGCAGGCCGGAGTCGGGCAGCTGGCTCTTCGGTGCGCGGTGCGAGTCCCTCTCGGTCGGCGCCGCGGTCCGGGTGACGCTCCCGGTGGGGCCGGACACCCAGCGCTACGATGTCGAGCTCCTGGGCAGACTGTCGGCCGTCCGGCCGGACACGATGGTCGTCATCGAGCACGCGCAACCCTGGCGCGGGCGGCTGAGACTCACGTTCGAGAAGTTGGGCAGGAGCCGCACGCGCCTTCGCGTGCGGGCCGACGTGTCGAACTCGGGCCTCGAGTGGCTCGTCCGGCACACGGGTGGGGTGCTGTCCGTCCCCCCGGTGCGTCCGGACGCCGTCCGGATCGGGGTCGTGACCAGCAAGTCCGGGCCGGCGGCGATCTACTCGATGGCCACGGAGTACCTGGCCGAGCTGGCCGTCGACGAGGTGAACCGGGACGGCGGGCTCGACGGCCGGCGGCTCGAGCTGCTCGTCGTCGACGACGCCACGGACCCCGAGGTCGCCGCCGCGGAGGCGCGCCGTCTCGTCCGAGCGGGCTGTCGCGCCATCTTCGCCTGCACCACGTCGAGCAGCTTCGCCGCGATCGAGGACGTCACGCGCGCCGACGACGTGCTGCTCGTCCAGCCCGTGATGAACGAGCGCGGGACGCACGACACGGCGTCGGTACTGCGGCTCGGGGAGCAGCCCTCGGCACAGATCGAGGCCGTTGCCCGGCGGCTCGTGCAGAGCACCGGCGGGCGGGGCTGGTACCTGGTCGGCGAGGGGTACAGCTGGTCCTACGGCGCGCACGAGGCGGCGCGCTCGGTGGTGCCCGCGATGCGCGGGCGGGTGGTCGGCGAGACGTTCACACCTCTCGGGACCAGCGACTTCGGACCGGTCATCGAGAAGATCCAACGGTCCGGCGCCGAGATCGTCATGTCGTCGCTGGTCGGGTCGGACGAGGTGGAGTTCCAACGCCAGTGCGCCGCAGCCGGTCTGCGGTCGTCGGTCAGCCGGATGTCGCTGGTCATGGACGAGTCGACGTGTGCGCACATCGGCTCGGCCGCCGAGGGCGTCTGGACGGCGCTGGCGTACTTCCAGGACGGGCCCGCGACCGGGGCAGGTGAGCTCCTCACCCGTTACCAGGATGCGTACGGGCGGTGGGCGCCGCCGATCTCGACCCTCTCCGAGACCGTGTACGAGGCGATCCACCAGTACGCGCAGGCGGTGCGACGGGACCCGGACGCCGGTGCCCGGTCGCAGCGCCGGGCGCTGCTCCAGCACCGCGGGGGCCGTGGCGGCACCGGCGTCGGCGCCCGCGACCTGCTGGTTCCGCCGCTGTACCTGGCCGAGGTGCGCGCGGGTGCGTTGCACGTGTTCGACGAGGCCGGGTGACCTCGCGCCGGCCCCGTCGCCGTCCGTCCGGGAGCGGGCGCCGCGCATCGCGTCGTTGATGTGTCGATAAGTGTCGACA
Source organism: Pseudonocardia sp. D17 (assembly GCF_036984265.1). Lineage (NCBI taxonomy): Bacteria > Bacillati > Actinomycetota > Actinomycetes > Pseudonocardiales > Pseudonocardiaceae > Pseudonocardia > Pseudonocardia sp. D17. Next base: position 74,764 of record NZ_BPRG01000198.1, read on the forward strand.
TATTCTCCATGAGTCGCTAGTGTCCCACCGACACAGCGCGACGGGAGGGCATCTGCGACATGGACGGTGTGCACGATCTCGGCGGCCGCCACGGGCTGGGCGCGATCAACCCCGAGCCGGACGAGCCGGTCTTCCACTACGACTGGGAGCGGTCGATCCTGGTCATGTTCCCGGCGATGGCGATGGCGGGTGCGTTCAACCTCGACCAGTTCCGCTCCGGGATGGAACAGATCCCGCCCGCGGAGTACCTGCAGGCCACCTACTACGAGCACTGGCTGCACTCGATGATCCACTACGGCACCGAGGCCGGGATCATCGATCCCGAGGACCTGCAGCGCCGCACGCAGCACTACCTGGAGAACCCGCAGGAGTCCGCGCCGAAGGCGGCCAAGCCCGACATGGTGGCGACGCTGGAGCAGCTGATCCCGACCGGCGACGACTACCGCCGCGAGACCGACGCCCCGGCGAAGTACGACGTCGGCGACACGGTGCGCGTCCTGCCGCAGGTCTCGACCACCCACACCCGCCGGGCCGGCTACGTGCGCGGCCGCGTCGGCGAGGTCGTCGCCGCGCACGGCGCCTACGTCTACCCCGACAGCAACGCGCTCGGACTGGGGGAGGACCCGCACCACCTGTACACGGTCCGGTTCACCTCACAGGAGCTCTGGGGCGACGAGCCCGGTGCGGCCAACTCGGTCGTCCACATCGACCTGTGGGAGCCCTACCTCACCAGCGCCTGACGCGCGCCGACCCGTCCGACCACGACGAACGAAGGTTTCCCATGTCTCTCGAGCACGACCACTCCGCACCCGGTAAGGACGACCTCATCGCGGCCCGGGTGAAGGCGCTGGAGGCCATCCTGGTCGAGAAGGGGCTGATCGGCTCCGACGCGATCGACTACATGTCCTCGGTGTACGAGAACGAGGTCGGTCCCCAGCTGGGCGCGAAGGTCACCGCCCGCGCCTGGGTCGACGCGGACTTCAAGGCCCGGCTGCTCGCCGATGCCACCGCCGCCTGCAAGGAACTGGGCATCGGCGGCATGCAGGGCGAGGAGATGATCGTCCTGGAGAACACCGACGAGGTGCACAACATCGTCGTGTGCACGCTCTGCTCGTGCTACCCGTGGCCCGTGCTGGGGCTGCCGCCGAACTGGTACAAGTACCCGGCCTACCGCTCGCGGGCGGTGCGCGACCCGCGCGGTGTGATGGCGGAGTTCGGCTTCGAGCTGCCCGAGAGCGTCGAGATCAGGGTCTGGGACTCCAGCGCCGAGCTGCGGTACTGGGTGCTGCCCGAGCGACCCGAGGGCACCGACGGCTTCAGCGAGGAACAGCTCGCCGCGCTCGTCACCCGCGACTCCCTGATCGGGGTCACCGCCGCGCTGAGCCCGGACGCCGTCACGGCGGAGGTCTGAGCCGGTGGAGCGCATCAGCTCGCGTCCGCAGCCGGAGACGAGGTCGCGCGTCGACTCGCTCGTCGACGTCCTGCCTTTCGGGGACCGCATCCCGCGCCGCTCGGGAGACGTCGCGTTCGACCACTCCTGGGAGATCCGCGCCTTCAGCATGACGGTGGCGCTGCACGAGGAGCTGGGGTTCCCCTGGGAGGAGTTCCAGCGGGCGCTGATCGAGGCCATCCGCACGTGGGAGTCCCAGCAGTCGGACCTGGACCAGTGGAGCTACTACGAGCGCTGGATGGCCGCGCTCGAGCAGCTCGCCCGCAGCAAGGGCTGGGCGACCCGCGACGAGGTCGACGCGCGTGCCGCGGAGATCCTCGCGCTGCCCGCCAACTACATGCACCAGCACGCCGTGCGCGAGCCGGTCGCGGTCGTCGCGGGCGGCGACCGGTGACCGACGTCCCCGGCACCGCGATCACCCCGGACACCGTGCGGGCCGCGGCCGCGCTCGCCGGCCTGCCGCTGCCCGAGGCGCGGGTCGCCGAGGTCACGGCGCTGCTCGCGGCCTGGGTGCCGGCGGCCAACGCGCTCAGCACCCGCATGCAGTCCGACGACGTGTGCGACCTCATGCCCGCGGTCGTGTTCACCCAGGGTCCCGCCGACCACGACGAGGACGGAGGGACCGGCGCGTGAGCGACGACGAGCTGCTCGACCGCAGCCTGACCGAGACCGCCGCGCTCGTGGCCGACCGCCGGGTCTCGCCGGTCGAACTGGTGGAGGCGGCGCTGCGGCGCATCGAGTCGATCGAGCAGACCAACGCCTACATCTCGGTGTTCGCCGACGACGCCCTCGCCGTCGCCCGCGCCAGCGAGACCATGATCGCGGCAGGGCACCGGCTCGGCCCGCTGCACGGTGTACCGATCGCGTTGAAGGACAACATCTCCGTCCGCGGCCGGCGCACCACCGCCGGGAGCAAGGTGCTCGCCGACCACCACCCGGAGGCCGACGCCACCGTCACCGAGCGGCTGCGTTCGGCGGGCGCGATCATCATCGGCAAGACGAACCTGCACGAGTTCGCGTGGGGCGGCACGTCGGCCAACCCGCACTACGGGTTCGTCACCAACCCCTGGGACACCTCGCGGATGCCGGGCGGGTCGAGCGGCGGCTCGGGTGTCGCGGTGGCGACCCGGTCCTGCTTCGGCGCCCTGGGCACCGACACCGGTGGCTCGATCCGCCTGCCGTCCGCCCTCAACGGGGTGACCGGGCTGCGGCCCACCATCGGGCGGGTCAGCAACGCCGGCGTCGTCCCGCTTGCGTGGAGCATGGACACCGTCGGCCCCATGGCCCGCACGGCGGCCGACTGTGCGGTGATGTTCGGCGTCCTCGCGGGCCACGACCCCGCCGACGCCGGGTCCGCCGACCGCTCCGGTGAGGACTACACCCGCGACCTCGACCTGGGTGTCGACGGTCTGCGGATCGGCCTCATCGAGGGCTACTCGCTGCACCACGTCCAGGCGCCCGTCGAGAAGGCCGTGCGGGGCGCGTTGAGCAGGCTCGACGACGCGGGCGCCCGGGTCGTCGACGTGGTGGTCGACGACATCGAGGGAAACATCTCGGCCCAGCTGACGGTGGAGGCCGCCGAACCGAGCACCTACCACCAGCGGTGGCTGCGCGAACGGCCCGACGACTACGGCGACGACGTCCGGCTGCTGCTCGAGGCCGGCGAGTTGCTGCTCGCGACGCAGTACCTGCAGGCCCAGCGCTACCGGGCGCTGCTGCGTCGCCAGACCCTCGCCGCGCTGGCCCGTGCCGACGTGCTGGCCTGCCCGACGTTGCCGTTCACGGCCACCGCGCTCGGCGAGGTCGAGGTCGAGATCGACGAGGGCGTCCGCGAGGACATGCTCTCGGCGATCATGCAGTTCACCGGGCTGCCGTCACTGACCGGGCTGCCGGCGATCAGCGTCCCGTGCGGGTTCGACGACGCCGGCCTGCCCATCGGCGTCCAGCTGATCGGGAAGCCGTTCGCCGAGGCGACGCTCCTGCGGGTCGCCGCGGCGTTCCAGCGCTGCACCGACTTCCACACCCGGGTGCCTCCCCTGGTGGCGAGCGCCTGATCACTGCGGGCGTGGGGTGGCACCGCCGGCCGCGGAGCGTCTCGATCTCGTAAGGGTCGGGCGTCGGCGGCGCCGATAGCGTCGGCGGGTGACTGACACGCGCGAGCGACGTGCCGCGGTGCGAGCAGGGGGGCGGGCCGACGCACTCGTGGTCGGGGCCGTGGTGGTGCTGGTCGCGGCCTCGGCCTACGTCGGCAGGCGGCTGCTCGACGAGGGCGTCGACATCTTCCTCGGCTGGCCGCCGTTGCTGGCGGAGTGGCTGCCGCACGTCGGACCCGGGACGCCGGCGGCCCTCGTCGTCGCCGTCGCCGTCGTGGTGTGGGGGCCGCAGGTCGCGGACCGGCTGCGGTGGCGGCCGCTGCTCTGGCTGGCGTGGGGCACGGCGTTCGTGTGGACCATGGCGCTGGCGCTCGTCGACGGCTGGCAGCGCGGGATCGTCGAGCGGCTGACGAGCTCCCAGGAGTACCTGCACGACGTACCGCGGGTGACGGCGCTCGGCGGCATCGGGCCGATGCTGCGTGTGTTCTCCGACCACATCCTCACCACCGCCGTCGACCCGGGGCAGACGTGGTTCTGGACGACGCACGTGGGCGGGCACCCCGCCGGGGCGTTCCTGCTGTTCGCGGTGCTGGACCGGATCGGCCTCGGCTCCGGCGGCGCGGCGGGCGTCGTCGTGATGGTCGTGGGGTCGTCGGCGGCCGCGGCGGTCGCGGTCACGGTGCGCGCCCTGGGACACGAGGACCCCGCGAGGCGGGTGCTGCCGTTCTCGGTGCTGCTCCCCGGCGCGGTGTGGGTCGGGGTGTCGGCCGACGGGCTGTTCGCGGGCTGGCTGGCCTGGGGCGTCGCGCTGCTGGCGGTCGCGACGGTCCGCCGCGGGCTCGCCTCGACGGCCGCCGCCACCGGCGCGGGACTCGTCCTCGGGTACGCGCTGTACCTGTCCTACGGGCTGGTCCTCGGCGCGCTGCTGCCGCTCGCCGTCGTGGTCGCGACGCGCCGGTGGTGGGTTGTCGGGCCGGCGCTGGTCGGGGTGCTCGTCGTCGTCGCGGGGTTCACCGCGGCCGGATTCTGGTGGTTCACCGGGTACGCCGACGTCAAGGTGATCTACGCCGCGAGCATCGCCGCGAGCCGGCCCTACGCCTACTTCGTCTGGGCGAACCTGGCGGCCGCGGCGTTCGCCCTCGGGCCCGCCGCCGTCGCCGCGCTGCGGCGGGCGCCCGCGCTGCCGCGGGCCGCCCTGCTGCTCGTCGGCGCCGCGACGGCGGCGATCCTGCTGGCGGACCTGTCAGGGATGTCGAAGGCCGAGGTCGAGCGGATCTGGCTGCCGTTCGTGGTGTGGGCGGTCGTGGCCTGCGGGACGCTGCCGCACCCGCGGCGATGGCTGCTCGCCCAGGCCCTGCTGGCCCTCGCCGTCAACCATCTGCTGCTGACCGTCTGGTGACCCGCGCGACCCACACCAGCGCCGACACCCCCGCCATCGCGAGCACCAGCCACAGCCAGCGCGCCAGGAACGGCTCCTGGTCGAGCCCGGTCGCGGCGTGCACCACCGGGCCGCCCTGCCGGATGATCCCCGGCAGGTAGACCAGCAGCGTGAGCCCCGCCCCGAGCAACGGCAGCCGGACGTGGTTGACGAGCGGAACCCGGGTGGCGGGCAGCAGCGCCAGCGCGCGGTCCGCGGCGGCGTAGAGCGGGAACAGCACGAGGTCGTGCAGCAGCACGGCCCCGGCGAACCACACCAGCATCCAGGGGATCGACGGGTGCAGTGTCGGGTCCCGCACGACGATCGTCGCCGCGTACCCGGCGAGTGCGACGCAGCCGAGGACACCGACGGCCTGCGCGAGGCGGACCGGTGTCCGCGTCGGCGCGGGCGCGCTCATCGGGCGAACCCGATCGCGGCGACCCACTTCGTGCAGTGCACGCCCGGCAGCGCGGGCACGATGACCCGAGCCGGGTAGCCGTGGTCGGGGGACAGGTCTGCGCCGTTGACGCGCAGCGCGAGCAGGGCGTCCGGATGGAGGACCTGGTCCGCGGTCAGTGCGGCGTGGGCGAACGGCCCGTTCTCGACCGACCGGACGTCGGCACCCGACGGGCTCGGGACGCCGGCCAGGGCGGCGAGGTCGCGCAGCCGCACCCCGCTCCAGGTCTGCTGGGTGGACCAGCCCTCGACGCACGCGATGGGCAGCTCGGCGGTGTGCTGGGGCAGCGCGGCCAGCTCGGCGCGGGTCAGCCGGACGTTCCCGAGGGCGAGCCGCCAGGAGTCGCCGACGTCGCGGGCGTCGATCGCGGACGCCTCGAACGTCCGGTTCACGGGGAAGTCGCCCGGGGCGGTGCGGCCGCGGGGCAGGAGCAGGGCGGTCGCGCGCAACGGGCCGTCGAGGGTCTGGCCGACCGTGAGCCCGGCGAGCAGCAGCGAGCCACCGCCCACCAGCGCGAGCGCACCGCGGCGGCTCATCGTCGGGCGCGCGGGCTCGGGGGCGACGAGGTCGTGCGGCGGTTCGGGGCGGGTCTCGGCGAGCGGGGTCCGCAGCTCGGCGCGCAGCGAACGCGACCGCAGGCTGCGCACCATCGTCGGCAGCTTCAGCGCGACGTGCAGCACGAACCCCGCGATGAACACCCACGCCCCGGTGTAGTGCGCGGCGTAGAAGCTGAACCCGAAGACATAGTCGTACTGGATGTTGAGCAGCCCGGTGACGATCTCGAACAGGATCCCGCCGACGAGGAGCACGAGCGTCCCGCGCTCGGCGAGCTCGAGCAGGTCGCGGTCGGGCCGGGTGAACAGCTTCGGGATCACCGACCACAGCTTCGCGAGCACCACCGGGACCAGGACGATCCCGAGCCCCACGTGCAGACCCTGGGTGAGCCGGAACAGCCACGCCGGCCGCGTCGGCCAGTCGAACCTCGGCAGGTGCAGGCCACCGACGTCGCCGGGGATCGACCCCGAGCCGTACGCCACCCAGTCCAACAGCCCCGTCACGATGACCACCGGCAGGGCACACAGGAGCACGAGACCGAACACCGAGGTCAACCACGGGCCTCGGATCGGGCTGCGCCAACGGATCCGCATGGCCGTCGACGGTAGGCGCAGGTCGGACGCCCGCAGGCCGATCACGGTGATCGGTAAGCACTTCGTCAGACCCGTCTTACCGACCGGTGACGAGGCCCCGACGGCCGGCACGCGCGGCGCTAGCGTTGGCTTCGTGTGCGCACACGTCCTGGTCGTCGACGACGACGCGACCGTCCGCGACGTCGTCGCCCGTTACCTCGGGGCGGCCGGGCACGACGTCGAGCTCGCCCTCGACGGACCGGGGGCGCTGCGGGCGGCACGGACGACCCCGCCCGACGTCGTCGTCCTGGACCTCATGCTGCCCGGCCTCGGCGGCCTGGAGGTCTGCCGCGCGCTGCGCGCCGACGGTGACCGGCCCCCGATCATCATGCTCACCGCGCTGGGCGAGGAGGACGATCGGCTGCTCGGCCTGGAGCTGGGCGCCGACGACTACGTGACCAAGCCGTTCAGCCCGCGCGAGCTCGTGCTGCGGGTGGGGTCGATCCTGCGCCGCACGGCCGCGCCCGCGACGGCGCCCGAGCTGGTCGACGGCGGCCTGCGCGTCGACCCGGCCGCCCGGGTCGCGTCGCTGGACGGGCAGCCGCTGGCGCTGACGACCCGCGAGTTCGACCTGCTCGCCTTCCTGCTCGCGCACCCCGGGCAGGCGTTCACCCGCGAGGAGCTGCTGTCCCGGGTGTGGGGCTGGGAGTTCGGCGACCGCTCGACGGTCACCGTCCACGTGCGACGGCTGCGTGAGAAGGTCGAGGCCGACCCGACCGCGCCGCGTCGGATCGCGACGATCTGGGGGACCGGGTACCGCTACGACCGCGGTACGACACCGGGAGGCTGACGTGCTCACCGAACTGGCCCACGCCGCGCCCCTCGCGCTGCTCTTCGCGGTGCCCGTCGCCGTCGTCGGGGCCGTGCTGATGCACGTCATGCGGCGCCGCTCGATCGCTGCGGCGATGATCACGCTCGCGCTCGTCCCCCTGGCGGCGGCGCTGGGCGGCGTCGTCGGCGTCAGCGGGCTGATGTACACCCCGGAGCTGATCGGCACGATCGCGGTGTGCGTCGTCGTCGGCGTGGTGGTCGTCCCGGTGGCGTGGTGGCTCGGTCGCCGGGTCGCCCGCGACGCCCTGTGGCAGCGGGAGGCCGACGCCGCCGAGCTCGACGCCGTCCGCAGTGCCGAGGCGGCCCGCCGCGAGCTCGTCGCCTGGATGAGCCACGACCTGCGGTCGCCGCTGGCCGGCATCCGCGCCATGACCGACGCGCTGGCCGACGGCATCGTCCGCGAGCCCGCTGACGTCGCGGACTACCTGGCCCGCATCCGCCGCGAGTCCGACCGGATGGCGTCGATGGTCGACGACCTGTTCCAGCTCTCCCGCGCGACGTCGGCCGCGCTGGAGCTGCGCTTGGCGCCGCTCGCACTGGGTGAGGTCGTCTCCGACGCCGTCGCCGCCGAGGCGCCCGCCGCGGCCTCCGCGGGGGTGGAGATCGTCGCCGACCGGCCGCAGGTGTGGCCCGTCGTGCACGGCAGCGACTCCGAGCTGACCCGCGCCGTGCGCAACCTGCTCGCCAACGCCATCCGGCACACCCCGGCGGGTGGGCGCGTCGAGCTCACCGCCGGCCACCGCGGCGACGTCGCCTGGCTGTGCGTGCAGGACGGGTGCGGCGGCATCCCCGAGGCGGACCTCGAGCGCGTGTTCGCCGTGGGGTTCCGCGGCGGCACCGCCCGCACGCCCGGGGAGGGGTCGGGCGCCGGGCTCGGGCTCGCCATCGCGCGGGCCTTCGTCGAGGCGCACGGCGGGAGCATCGGTGTGCGCAACCGGTCACCGGGCTGCGTGTTCGAGCTGGTCCTGCCTGCCGCCGCGCGCGTCCCCGTGCCGGCCGGGGCGTAGGGGCGCCGGGCGGGCACGCGGCGCCGCCCTCCGGGGAGCGATCTCCGGCCGACGGAACTAGCGTGGCGCGAATGCCGTTCGGTCCCGGGCTGGTCATCCGCCGGCAGCTGCTGTGCCCGGTCTGCGGCACCCTGCTCGCCGACGCTGCCTACCGACGCCTCCCGCCCAACCTGACCCTCCGGGCCGCCGACGGCACGATCATGCAGCCGACCAGCGCCGCGGTCCTCCTGGCGCAGCTGCAGCCGGGAGCCCGGTCCGAGGACCCGCGGGCCCGCTACGTCGAGCAGAACCTGGGCGAGCTCGTCTACGAGCTGCGCTGCGTCGCCGGGCACCAGATGCTGCGGACCATGCCGGAGATCGTGCGGCGCATTCGCACCGCCCGCGGGCACGGCACGACGGTGTAGGCCGCGGCGCCCGTCCGGCCCGCGCGTCACGCCACGAGCTCGACGAAGGTTCGCGCTCCGCGCTCGGATACCGCGTAGACCGCCAGCCCGGCGGCCGGCGCGAGGGCCCGCAGCGCGTCGGCCCCCACGCACGCCCACGGCACGTCCGGGCCCGCGCCGGCGCGGACGGTCCCGCACCACCACTCCCCGGGGTGCGGGCCGGCCTCGACGAGCACGCTGCCACCGGGCGCCAGCAGCGCCGCGGCCCTGGCCAGCAGCCGTTCCGGAGAACCGCCGATGCCGATGTTGCCGTCGACGAGCAGGACGTGTGCCCAGCTGCCCTCGCCGGGCAGCGGGGCGAACACGTCGCGGCGGACCATCGGGGCGCCACGTCTTCGGCACAGCGCCCGCGCGACCGGGCTGCTGTCCACACCGAGCGCCGCCACGCCCCGCTCGGTGAGCGCGGCGACCAGGCGTCCGGGGCCGCAGCCCAGGTCGACCGTCGGGCCCGTGCAGCGGTCGAGCAGCCACGTGTCGTCGACGTCGGCGGCGGCGCGCCAGCGGCCCGCGTCCATCGGCACGACGATCCCGTCGTCGCGGACGAGGTGTCCGGTCCGGCCGGCCAACACCCCGTCGAAGACCGTCGCGGTCCCCGTCATCGGGACGCCCCGGCGAACACCTGCTCGACGGCGGCGGCGAAGCGGCTCCCGGGCGCGTCCGCGGCGACGGCAACCGCGTCGTCGGCGGTGTCGACGTCGGTCAGCTCGGGCAGCAGCCCGACCCGCAGACCCGCGGCGCGCAGCGCGTACAGGGTGCGCTCGCCGGTGTCGGCGCGTGACGTCGGGACGTCCCCGATCGCGGCGGCGGCGCGCGGGTCCCGCAGGCCCAGCGCCCACCAGCCGCCGTCCGGCGCGGGTCCCAGCACGGCGTCGGCGTCGGCCAGACGGAGCAGGCACCCGGTGAGCAGCGCCGCGTCGACCTGCGGGGTGTCCATGCCCAGCTGCAGCGTCGGCGCGCCCGGCCAGCGGTCGGCCGCGTCCTCGTGCGCCGCGACGATCCGGGCACCAAGGCCGTCGCCGCGCTGGACGGTGGTCCGGGCCCGCCCGAGCGAGGCGCGCAGCGCACCCGCCCGGGCGGCGTCGGTGAGCCGGCCGGTGAACGCCACGAGCGTGCGGGCGTCCGGCACCGCGGCAGTCGCGTCGAGGGTGTCGAGCAGGGCGGCGGCGGCGAGATCGGCCGCCTCCCGCGGGGTGGCGGGCGGGCACAGCCGGGTCTTGACGCGACCGGCGACCGGAGCCTTCGCCAGCACGATGATCGTCGCGGTCACCGGAGCAGCCCGGCCATGTCGCGGACCGCCCTCGCGGTGCCGGCCACCGAGCCCGACACCTTCGACCGGCCGCCCGCGCGCCGGGAGTAGCGCACCGGCCGCTCCGCGATGCGCCATCCCGCCGCGCCCGCGCGCAGCAGCAGCTCCAGGGGGTAGCCGAACGCGCGGTCGCGGATCCCGAGGCCCAGCAGCGCGTCCCGGCGCGCGACCCGGATCGGGGCGATGTCGTGCACGGGCAGGCCGCGCCGGCGCAGCTCGGCCGCGATCAGTGCGTTGCCCGCCCGCGCGTGCCACGGCCAGCTGCCCGTCTCGGGCACCCGGCGCCCGGCCGCGAGGTCGACCTGCCCGGACCGCACCGCTTCCGCCATCGCGGGCAGCGCCCCGGCGTCCAGGGACCCGTCGCCGTCGAGGACGGCGACGAGATCTCCGGTGGCGTGCACCAGCCCGGCGTGCACCGCGGCCCCGTAGCCGCGGCGGGGTTCGACGACGACCCGCGCACCGTGCGCCCGCGCCACGTCGGCGGTGCCGTCGGACGAGCCGTTGTCGACGACGAGTACGGGCCAGCCCGCAGGCAGCCCGGCCAGCACCCCCGGGAGCGCCTCCGCCTCGTCGAGGCAGGGGAGCACGATCTCAGCACGTTCCACGCATTCGATCTTCGGTGCGCGACGGGGGTCGCGGAACGCCGCGCGTGCTTACCGATCAGTGACGGCTGGTCGCCTCAGGCCGTGGCGACCGGGGCCCGCAACGGGTCCGTCGCGAACGCCGCCACCCCGTCGGCGAACCGCACCTGCGCGTGGAAACCGAGCCGGTCACGGGCGCGGGCGGGGTCGGCGACGACGTGCCGGACGTCGCCGGGACGTGCCCCGCCCACGACCTGCGGCGCCGGCCCGCCCATCGCGCGGGCCAGCTCGTCGGCGAGGTCGCCGACGGTGTGCGGCTCGCCCGAGCAGACGTTGACGGCGACGACACCGTCGGCAGGCGTGGTCAGGGCCGCGAGGTTGGCCGCGGCGACGTCGGTGACGTGCACGAAGTCGCGCCGCTGCCGCCCGTCCTCCATGACCCGCGGCGCCTCGCCGCGCTCCAGTGCGGACCGGAAGATCGACGCCACCCCCGCGTACGGCGTGCCGAAGGGCATCCGCGGCCCGTACACGTTGTGGTACCGGAGCGACCACACCGAGGCCCCGGTCTGACGGGCCCACGCGCTCGCGAGGTGCTCCTGCGCGAGCTTGGTCGCGGCGTAGGTGCTGCGGGGGTCGAGCGGGGCGTCCTCGGCGACCAGCCCGGGGACGAGCTCGCGACCGCACCGTGGGCAGCGCGGCTCGAACACACCGGCCTCGATGTCGGCGAGGGCGCGCGGGCCGGGCCGGACGACGCCGTGCTCGGCGCAGTCGTACCGCCCTTCGCCGTAGACGACCATCGACCCGGCCAGCACCAGGCGCCGCACGCCGACGCGGTGCATCTCGGCCAGCAGCACCGCGGTGCCCACGTCGTTGTGCGCGGCGTAGTCCGGCGCGTCGTACGGGTCGACGCCGTGCCCGACCATCGCCGCCTGGTGACACACCGCGTCGACACCCGGCAGCAGCCGCCGCAGCACCTCGGCGTCGCGGACGTCGCCGCGGACGAACTCGTGCGCCGCCGTCCACTCCGGAACCCCGGCGCCGTGTGCCTGGGGCAGCAGGGCGTCGAGGACGACGGGCTGGTGGCCCTGTGCCGCAAGGAGGTCGGCCACGTGCGACCCGATGAACCCGGCGCCGCCGGTGACCAGAACGCGCATGGTTCGACCGTAGCCACCGCCGTCGGGACGGGCGTCGGCAGCCGGGGCGGCACGGCACGACGGCCGGGCGGACGCCGGTTGCCCTCGACCCGCGCCCGGGCCACAGTTGGGCGATGGCCAGAAAGCGCTGGGCGGACCTCAGCCCCCGGTCCCGACAGCTGATCATCGCTGCCGCGGCGATCGACGGGGCACTGAAGGCAGTCGCTCTCGTCGACCTCGCCCGCCGGCCCGACGCCGAGGTCCGGGGGCGGAAGGCGTTGTGGGCGCCGGCGATCACGCTGGTCAACTCGGTCGGCGTCCTGCCGATCGTCTACCTCGTGTTCGGCAGGCGCCGGTGATCCGGACGGCCTGCGCCGGCCGGGCCGGCAGCGCGCAGGCTCCGCGCGGCGGGCGTCGGGTCAGGTGGCCGGCGTGACCCGCACCCAGCTGCCGTGCGCGTCGACGGCGTCGGCCGTCTCGTCGTCGAGCCACACGCCGCCGGTGGCGAGGTAGCGGAACCGGTGCTCGCCGGGTGCGAGCACGACGGACACGGTCCTGGTGCCGTTGCGCCGCGTGACCATCTCGTGCCGGCCGGGCTCCCACGAGTTGAAGTCGCCCACGACGCTCACCCGGCCGGCCGGCTCGTGCCCCGGCAGGCTGAACGTGACGCGGTTCTTGCCGCCGAACAGTGGTGCGCGCCTCAGCATGAGCCCTCCCTCGCAGAACGACGGGGCGACCCTACGGACGAGGCCGGGGCCGACCGTGGTGCGACACGCGGCCTGCGGTAACGATTCTGAATCGTGAAAGCCGTCGGCGGGTCAGATCAGGAACGTCCTGATGTGGGACAGCGCCATGTCGAGTCCGGCGCGGACCGGATCGACGTCGCGACGGACCTGGGTGAGCAGGAGGCCGCCCTGCACGGCGGTGAGCGTCTGCAGCGCGAGCAGCCCGGGGTCGGCCCGCGCGCTGAGCTCGCCACGTCGTTGCATCGCGGTCAGCCCGTCGCGGATCGCGGCCTCCCAGCGCGCGAAGCCCGCGACGAGTTCCTGCCGGGCGTCCGGGTCGATCTCCGACAGCTCGGCCGCGAGCGACCCGAGCGGGCACCCGCCCTCGCACCCGCGCTGCGTCTGCAGCGCGACGACGAGGTCGCGCCACGCCTCCAGTGCACCCATGCAGTCGAGCCGGCTCAGCTGCGGCTCCTGCGCGGCCAGCACTGCCTCGGTCTGGTGTGCGATCACGGCGCGGACCAGGTGCTGCTTGCTCGCGAAGTAGTGGTACAGCTGCGAGCTGCTCACCCCGGCCGCAGCCCTGACGTCCTCGGTGCTGGTGCCGGCGACACCCCGTTCGAACATCAGCTGCGCCGCCGCCTCGACGATGCGCTGCCTCGTCGCGCGTCCCTTGCGGGTGAGCCGCGGCCCCTCGTCCGTGACGGCCTCCATGTCCTGAACGTACCGCGTTCTGGACTTGACGTTCCAGAAGCGACGTGGGTAAGAATGGATTGATCAATCCATTCTGTGGAGGAGCACGATGACAGCGACGCACGACACGATCGCGAGCCGGGTCGAGGCACTGCAGGCGGGCATGGCGGACGCGATGCCGGCCGACGCGAGCAGCGCGTTCGCCGCCGAGCAGGCGGCGCTGCGCGAGCGCGGCGTCCCGACGGGTGTGGCGGCCGCAGGCACCCCGTTCCCGGCCGTCGAGCTGCTCGACCCGACCGGCGCACCGACCGACGTGTCCACGGTGGCGGCCGGGCGCCCTGCTGTGGTCGTTCTCTACCGCGGCGCCTGGTGCCCCTACTGCAACGTCGCACTGCGCACCTACCAGGAGCAGCTGCTCCCCGAGCTCGACCGGCGGGGCGTGGCGCTGATCGCGATCAGCCCCCAGAAGGCCGACGGCTCACTGACCATGCAGGAGAAGAACGAGCTGACCTTCGCCGTGCTGTCCGACCAGGGCAACCGGATCGCGAGTGCGCTCGGCGTGCTGACCGAGCCGTCGGCCGAGGCCCGTGAGGTGCAGACGGGCCTGGGTCTGGACCTCACCGCGGTCAACGCGGACGGCACCGCCGGGCTGCCGATGCCGACCGTCGTCGTCACGGCCGCCGACGGCACGATCACCTGGATCGACGTGCACCCCGACTACGCGAGCCGGACCGAGCCGTCGGACATCCTGCGCGCGCTGGACGCACGGGCGGGCTGAGCGCGGCGCGCCGGGAACGACTGCGTCAGGCGTCGGAGGCGGGTCCGGCGAGGTCGGGGGTCGGCTCCTCGAGGAGGGTGGCGCGCTCGGTGTCGCGACGTGCCCGCAGGTGGTCGACCTCGCCGCGGTCGAGCGCAGTCCAGAACCGCAGGGCGGCGTACTCCATCTCCAGCCCGAGCTCGAGGGTGATCATCCGCGGCCGGGCGTCGGGGTTGCCGCCGAAGCGCTCCACCATCGACTCGTAGGTGGCGATGCGGTCCCGGTGCTGACGGATCTGGTCGCGAGCCAGCGCTGTGACGTTCTCGGGCTCGCCCGCCTCGTTGAAGAAGAGCTTGAGCTCGGCGATGTCGCGCATCTCGAAGTGCTCTTCGGTCGGCGACGCGAGCCATCGCCGCAGCGCGTCGCGGCCGGCCTCGGTGAGGGAGTAGGTCTTGCGGCGGCGACCGGCGTTCTCGATCTCGACGTCGAGCAGCCCGAGCCGGGCCAGCCGGTCGGGCTCGAGGTAGAGCTGCGCGTGCGGGAAGTTCCAGAAGTAGCCGACGGAGTGGCTCACCCCGCGTTTGAGGTCGTAGGGCGTCGACGGTCCGCGCAGGGCGATCATGCCGAGAACGACGTAGGACGACGGGGACAGTCGCACCTCGGACACCCCGGGCCTCCTCCGATCTCGGGTACGGCGTCTCTCGGGTACGGCGTCGCCCCGCGATGCCTCCTGTGCCGGCCCCGCGAAGCCTAGTCGGCCACCGCCGGCCCCGGATTGCCTCCAAACGGTCGCTCCTATACCGTCGAATTTATACCGTCGGACTGACAGGAGCGCCGTCGATGGACGCGAGCACGATGCTGCGCTGCGCAGCCGAGCGATTCCCGTCCCGGCCCGCGGTCGTCGGCACCGGCCGCCACCTGACCTACGCCGCCTGGGACGACCGCGTGACGCGACTGGCGCTGGCGCTGGCCCGGCACGGCGCGCGCCGCGGTGACCGGGTCGCGGTCACGATGCGCGGCGGCGAACCGCTGGCCAGCCTGCACCTCGCCGTGCAGCGACTCGGGGCGGTGTCGGTGCCGCTGTCCACGCGGTTCGACGCGGGAGAGACCCGCTACTGCGTACAGGACAGCGGCGCCCGGCTCCTCGTCGCCGACGACTCGGCGCAGGAGCGCGGGCGGGCCGCGGCGGGCGACGGTTGCACCCTGCTCGATGCGGCCGAGCTCGACCGCGCCGCCGGCCGCGAGGACGGAGCCGCGCCGACGGCGCCCGCGGAGTCGGACGTGGCGGTCATGCTCTACACGTCGGGGACGACCGGCAGGCCGAAAGGGGTTCCCCGGACCCATCGGGCCGAGTACAGCGCCGCCGTCGCGCACGCGGTGCAGACCCAGCAGCGACTCGGCGAGACGGTTCTCGGCGTGATGCCGCTGTTCCACACGATGGGTCTGCGCACCCTGCTCACGAGCGTCCTCGTCGGCGGGACCTGGGTCGGCCAGGCGGTCTTCGACGCCGACGAGGCCGTCGAGCTGATCCGCGCGAACGCCGTGACGTCGCTGTACCTCGTGCCGACCATGTACTGGTCCTTGGTGCGCACCGGGAAGCTGGGGGCCGCCGACCAGCTGGACCGGCTCGCCTACGCCGGTGCGGCGATGACGCCGTCCCTGGCCGAGACGTTGGTCTCCGAGGTGGGCCCGCGGTCGTTCGTGAACCATTTCGGGAGCACCGAGATCTACACGTTCACGATCAACCCCGACGTCGGCGCGAAGCCGGGGTGCGCGGGCCGGGCGGGGATCCATTCGCGGGTCCGGCTCGTCGACCCCTCGGTGGGAGCCGCGGTCGACGACCAGGTCCGCGCGGGTGAGCAGGGCCAGGTGATCGTCTCGATGGCCAGCGCGGAGGCCTTCCGCGGCTACTGGCGGCGGCCCGACGCCGATGCGAAGGCGATCCGTGACGGCTGGTACTTCACCGGTGATCTCGCGGTCGCCGACGAGGACGGCGACCTGTGGGTCTCCGGCCGGGTCGACGACATGATCAACTCCGGCGGCGAGAACATCTACCCGGACGAGATCGAGGCGGCCCTCGTCCGGTGCGCCCACGTCGCCGACGTGTGTGTCGTCGGCCTGCCCGACGAGCGCTGGGGGCACGCCGTGACCGCGTTCGTCGTCCCGGCCGCCGGCAGCGACCCGGTGGTCGCCGCGCAGGCGACGATGGACTTCGCCAGGACCCAGCTGCCCTCGCTCAAGCGCCCGAAGCGGGTGATCTGCGTGGACGCCGTACCCCGGTCGGCCGTCGGGAAGACGTTGCGGCGCGTGCTGGCCGCGGGGGACTACACGTCGCGGGGTGAGGTGCATGTCTGACGTTCGCGCTGCGCGGTGGACGCCGTCGCGCGTCGAGGACGCCGCGCTGCTGACCGGGCACGGCGGGTTCCTCGACGATCTCGACCCGCTGCCGGGGACGCTCGTGGCGGCGGTCGTCCGCTCGACCGTCGCACACGGCAGGCTGCGCTCGGTCGACCTCACTCGGGCCCGGGCCCACCCCGGTGTCGCGGCCGTCATCGGTCCCGACGACGTGCGCGCCGCGGTCCGGCCCTTCCCCCTGTCGACCGCGACCCCGATGCCGTACCACCCCACCGCGGTCGACCGGGTGCGATTCGTCGGCGAGCCGATCGCCGTCGTCGTCGCGACCGACCGCTACACCGCCGAGGACGCCGCCGAGCTGGTCGACGTCGAGTACGAGCCGCTCGAGGCGGTCGTGTCCCCGCGGCGCGCGCTGGAGCCCGACGCCCCGCGGCTGCACGAGGACGCCGACGGCAACGTCGCGACCGACCGCACGTTCTCCTTCGGTGCCGTGGACGAGGCCTTCGCCGCGGCGGCGACCGTCGTCGAGGCCGACTACGACTTCCCGCGCTACTCGTCGGTGCCGATGGAGTGCTACAGCGTCATCTCGCACTGGCAGGACACCGATGCGGGTCCCGCGGTCGAGGCGTGGGCAAACTTCCACGGCCCGTTCACCATGGTCCCGGTGATGGCCGGGGCGCTGGGCGTCCCGACCTCGCAGGTGCGGCTGCACGTGCCGGCCGACATCGGCGGCAGCTTCGGGATCAAGGCCGGCATCTACCCGTACGTGGTGCTGATGGCGCTGGCCTCCAAGCACGCGGGCCGGCCGGTCCGGTGGACGGAGGACCGCCTCGAGCACCTGCTCGCCAGCTCGACGGGGGCCGACCGCGCGATGCACTGCGCCGCGGCCGTCGACGCCGACGGGCGCGTCACCGCACTGAAGGTCGACCTCGTCGACAACGTCGGCGCCTACCTGCGCCCACCCGAACCGTCGACGCTCTACCGCTGCTTCGGGAACGTCACCGGCCCGTACCGCATCGGGGCGGTGGAGATCCGCGCGCGTGCCGTCGTGACGAACACGATGCCCACCGGGCTGAACCGGGGGTTCGGCGGCCAGCAGCTCTACTTCGGGCTGGAACGGCTGATGGACGCGGTGGCCGCCGCGACCGGCACCGACGCCTTCGAGGTGCGACGGCGCAACCTGGTCGACGCGTTCCCGCACGAGACCCCGTCGGGCGGGGTGTACGACTCCGGTGACTACCGGGCCGCACTGGCGCTCGCGGAGAAGAATGCCGAGCTCGACGAGCTCCGGGCCCGTCGGGCCGCCGCGCGCGCCGACGGTGCGTACTACGGGATCGGGGTCGGCCTGGTCGTCGACCCGTCCGGGACCAACATCGGCTACGTCGGTCTGGCCACCCCCGCCGAGCAGCGCAAGCCGGGGCGCGACAAGTCCGGCTCCACCGAGCACGTCCGGATCTCGGTGGACCTGCAGGGCCGGGTCACGGTGCTGCTCGGCAGCGTCCCGCAGGGGCAGGGCCACGCCACCGTGGCCCGGTCGGTGGCGGCCCGCCGGCTGGGGCTGCCGGAGGAGCAGGTCCGCGCCGTCGTCGACATGGACACCGCGACCACGCCGTGGACGGTGACCTCCGGCAGCTACTCGTCGCGCTTCGCCCCGCTGGTGACGAGCGCGGTCGTGCAGGCGGCCGACCGGATCGCCGAGACCGTGCGGGCCGCCGGGTCGGTCCTGCTCGACGCGGCACCCGAGGAGCTGGAGCTCGTCGACGGGACGGTCCGCCACCGCGACGACCACGCGCGGGCCGTGCAGTTCCGGCACGCGGCCGGGCTCGTGCACTGGGACCCCGGCGCGCTCCCGGACGGGGTGTCGGCCCGGCTCTACGAGGAGGCCGCGTTCACCCCGCGGGAGATCCGCGCGGCGACGCAGGACGACCGCATCAACTCCTCGCTGTGCTACGGGTTCGTCGCCGAGATCGTCGCCGTCCGGATCGACCCGGACACCCTCGAGATCGACATCGACCGGGTGTCGTCGGTGCACGACGCGGGCACGGTCCTCAACCAGCAGCTGCTCGACGGGCAGGTGCACGGGGCGCTCACCCACGGGCTCGGCGGGGCGATGTACGAGCAGTTCACCTACGCCGACTCCGGCCAGCCCACCGCGGGCACGTTCCTGGACTACCTCTGCCCCACGAGCGCGGAGGCGGGGTTCGACCTTCGTGCCGACCACGTCGTCAGCCCGTCGCCGCTGACGCCGCTCGGTGCCAAGGGCTGCGGCGAAGGGTCGTCGATGAGCTTCCCCGTCGCCTTCGCGAACGCCGTCGCCGACGCGCTCGCCCCGGCCGGGGTGTCGATCCGCAGCCTCCCGCTGCACGGCGAGGTGCTGCATCAGCTCCTCGACGCGGACCAGCAGAAAGGAACCGACTGACATGGCGCTGACCGGCGGGGACGTCCTCCTCGAACGCAGCGGCGACGGACGGGTCGCCTACCTGACCCTGTCGCACGGCACGTACACCGTGATCACCTGGGAGATGCGCGGCCTGGTCGCCGAGCGGTTCGCCGAGATCGACGCCGATCCCGACGTGCGTGTCGTCGTCGTGCGCAGCGACGGCGAGCACTTCACCTCCGGGGGTGACATCGCCGGCTTCATGGAGGTCGACCCGATCGACTTCACCGATCTCGGGCACAACGTCACCGCCGCGGCGCGCAGCCCGAAGCCGGTGATCGCCGCGATCGACGGCTACTGCTTCGGGGTCGGGCTCGAGCTCGCGCTGTCCTGCGACATCCGGCTGGCCACGCCGCGCAGCCAGTTCGCGCTGCCGGAGATGAACCTCGGCATGATCCCGGGCTCGGGCGGCACCCAGCGGCTCGCCCGATTGATCGGGTTGTCGCGTGCGAAGTTCCACATCATGACGGCCACCCGGATCGGGGCGCAGCAGGCCCTGGACTGGGGTCTCGTCGCGGGCCTGCACGACGACCGCGCCGCGTTGACGGCCGCGACCGACGAGCTTGCGGCGAAGATGGCCGCGTTCTCGCCGATCGCGCAGCGGACGGCCAAGGAGGTTCTCGACAAGGGCGTCGACGGGCCCCTCTACACCGGCATCGACCTGGAGCGGAAGGCCTACGCGATGCTGCGGTCGAGCAACGACTTCGCCGAGGGCGTGAAGGCGTTCGGAGAGAAGCGCAAGCCGGAGTTCACGGGTCGCTGATGAAGCCCGCACCGTTCGCCTACGTCCGCCCGGCCGCCGTCGCCGACGCCGTCGCCGAGCTCGCCGACGGCCGCGGCAAGGTCCTGGCCGGGGGCCAGTCGCTGGTGCCGGTGCTGGCGATGCGGCTGGGCCGGCCCGCGACGCTGGTCGACATCACCGCCATCGAGGAGCTGCAGCAGCTGCGCCGCACCGGGGACCGGCTGCGGGTCGGCGCGGCCGTGCGGCAGCGCGGCGTCGAGCGCGCCGCGGACGCGGCCGCGGTCCCGCTGCTCGGGATGGCCCTCCCGTTCGTCGGGCACCGCGAGCTGCGCTCGCGCGGCACCGTGTGCGGGAGCCTCGCGCACGCGGACCCGGCCGCGGAGCTCCCCGCCGTGGCCTGCTGCCTCGGGGCCCGGATCGAGCTGGCCGGTCCCGCGGGACGGCGGACCGTCGACGCACGCGGGTTCTTCGTCAGCGCGATGACGACGGCCGCGGGTGCCGAGGACGTCGTCACGGCGGTGGAGTTCCCGGTCGCGGCGCCGGGGGACGGCTTCGGGTTCGGCGAGGTCGCGCGCCGGCACGGCGACTTCGCGCTCGCCGGGGTCGCCGCGGCCGTGACCGTCCGCGAGGGCGCGGTCGACGCCGCACGGCTCGCCGGGTTCGGCATCTCCGACCGCCCGGTCTTCCGCGACGTCACCGCGCTGATGACCGCGGTCGGTGACGACCCCGACGCCCTGCGCGGCGCGACGGCTGACCTGGCGCGCGAGCTCGTCGACACCGGGGGCGACGGACACGGCTCCACCGGCTACCGGCGACGCCTGTTCGCCGTGCTGACCGCGCGCGAGCTGGGCGCGGCGCTCGCCCGGGCCCGGTCGAGCGAGGTGTCACGATGACCGGGTACCCGCGACCGCGCCCCGGCAGGGTCGGGCCCGGCGAGGCGACGGACGTCCGGATGACCGTGAACGGAGCCGAGGTCACGGTCGCCGTCACGCCGCGGATGCACCTGGCCGACGTGCTGCGCGAACAGGTCGGCCTCACCGGTACCCATCTCGGCTGCGAGCACGGCGTGTGCGGGATGTGCACGGTGCTCGTCGACGGCGACGCCGCGCGGGCGTGCCTGCTGCTCGCCGTGCAGTGCGACGGCGCCGAGGTCGTCACCGTCGAGGGGCTCGGGCGTGCCGACGACCAGCACCCGCTGCAACGCGCCTTCTCGGCCCATCACGGGCTGCAGTGCGGCTTCTGCACGCCGGGGATGTTGATGAGCAGCTACGACCTGCTCGCGAACGGCCCGCGGGGCACCTCGGTGACGCCGGAGGAGCTGCCGGCCGAGATGTCGGGGGTACTGTGCCGGTGCACCGGGTACCGCGGGATCCTCGCCGCGGTCGCCGACACGGCCGCGGCACATCCGGACGGGCTGCCGCCACCGGGGAACCTGGAGCCGCGCACGGTGCTCGCCCGGTCGCGGGGCCCGGCCGCGGCGGAGCCGGGGACCGAGCAGCCGGCGTCCGGCCGGGCCGGCGCGACCGAGGTCCGGGTGCCGTCGGGGGCGCCGTCCGCCTCGGTGGCGGTGAGCAGCGAGCTCACGTCCGACATCGACGACGTCTGGGCCGTCGTGCTGGACTTCCGCAGGCTGGCCAGGTGCTTGCCCGGTGCCGAGCTCGTGGAGACGCTCGACGGCGGGCTGTTCCGCGGACGTGCCAGGGTGCCGCTCGGCCCGGTCACGCTCGCCTTCGAGGGTCTCGCCCAGGTGCTGGAGTCGGATCCGGAGCAGCACCGGATGCGGCTCGTCGCGCAGGGCACGGACGTGGGCGGGAGCGCCACGCAGGCCGACATCCGGCTGGCCGCGCGCCCGGGTCCCGACGGCGGCACCGTGCTCGTGGCGGCGGCCGACCTCCATCTCACCGGCCGGATCGCGCAGTTCGGCCGTGCCCTGGCCGGCGACGTCAGTCGGCGCATGTTCGAGCAGCTCGCCCGCGCGGTCGACGAGGCCGCCCGCACCGGCACCGACCCGGTGGTGTCCGTGCCGGGTCCCGCGCGGGTCCTGCTGGGGGTCGCGCGCGACGCCGTGCGGCGGGTCGCGGCCGAGGCGGTGGTCCGACTGCGGACCCGACTGCGACCCCGACCGCGACGCGGTCGACGTGCCCACGGACCGAACGGGTGAGCCAGACGATCTAGCTTCAACCATATATTCTGCACTATCTTGCTGGTGCTCCCATCCATCGGCAAGGAGGCCGCAGTGAGTTCTGCTTCGACGAGTTCCGCTTCGATCGACCAGGTGCTCTCCGACGCCGTCGCCGGCGGCGCGGTTCCGCAGGCGGTGGCACTCGTGGTCGGCCGGGACGGTGTGCTCTACGAGGGCGCCGCGGGGCCGGCGGCCGCGGGGGCCGAACGGCCCGCCACGCCGGACTCCATGTTCCGCATCGCGTCGATGACCAAGATCGTCGCGACCGTCGCCGCACTGCAGCTCGCCGAGCGCGGTGACCTCGACCTCGACGCGCCCGTCGAGAAGTACCTGCCGCAGTTCGCCGACGTCCGGGTCCTCACGGGGTTCGACGGCGACACCCCGACGCTGCGGCCCCCGGCGTCGTCCGCCACGGTCCGCCAGCTCGTCACCCACACCGCGGGGTTCGGCTACTGGTTCTGGAACGCCGACGTGCACCGCTGGGAGGAGGTCACCGGCACCCCGAACGTGCTCGCGGGCGACCGGGCGATCTTCTCCGCGCCGATGGTCGCGGACCCGGGGACCCGCTTCGAGTACGGCATCAACACCGACTGGCTCGGGGAGGTCGTCGAGGCGGTCAGCGGGCAGCCGCTGAACGACTACCTCGCCGCGCACGTGTTCGAGCCGCTGGGCATGCGGAGCGCGACGTTCGCCCCGACCGCGCAGGCCCGGAAGGACCTGGTCGCGGTGCACGTCCCGACCGACGACGGGTGGGCGGCCACCGAGATCGACTGGTCGCCCACCCCGCAGTGGTGGGCCGGCGGCCACGGCATCTACTGCACCCCGCGCGACTACGCGCGCTTCCAGCAGATGCTGCTCAACCGCGGATCGCTCGACGGGGCGACGATCCTGAACCCGGAGACCGTCGGCAACGCGTTCCGCAACCAGATCGGCGACCTCGACTTCCCCGTGCACATCCCGACCGCCGAACCGGAGACCTCGGGCCCGTGGAACGGTCCGGCGGGTCTGAAGTGGGGGCTGGGGCTGCTGCTCAACACCGCCCAGGCCCCCGGCATGCGGGCGCCCTACAGCGGCGCCTGGGCCGGAGTGTTCAACACCCACTTCTGGGTCGACCCCACGACGGGCGTCAGCGGGGCGATCTACAGCCAGTTCCTCCCGTTCATCACCGACGCCGCGCTCGGCGTGTACGCGGACTTCGAGCGCGCGGTCTACGCCGAGTTCGGCTGACGGCCGGCCGGCGGGGGTGCGCCGGGCGGGTTTTCGTGCCCGCTCGGCGCAGCCGTCGAGTATCCGGTTGGCGCGGTCGACGGTGTCCCGGTAACGGGCGACGACCTCGGCGACGGTGTCCTGCGGGTCAGCCCGGAACGTCGCCGCCCAGCTCGCGACCTGCGCACCGAGGAACGTCGCCGCCTCGACGGCGGTCAGGTGGGTGAGCAGGCCGAGCAGGTTGGTGCCCGACGGCACGCCTGCGGTGCGGACCTGCGGCTCGGGGGCGTCCTCGACCTTCGCGGCGACACCGGCGCGGAGGTGGTCGAGGAAGCCGCGGAGGACCTCGGCCTCGGTGTTCCCGGTCCGGGGTGGCGGCGTGTCGCGTCGACGGCCGGAGGTGGCGGGCATGGCGACTCCCTTCGCGGGTCAGGTCCTACCGGACGCGACGGCGCCGCGCCCCGGTCGTTGCCGGAACGGCACGCCGCGGCGGTCGCTCATCCGGACCGCGCGTCGTCGTGGGCGGCGGCGAACCGCTCGATCGTGGCCAGGCAGACGTCGTCGGGCTGGAACGTGCCCGCGGCCCAGGTCTGCAACCAGGAGCCGAGGCCGAAGGCCGGGGTGCGCCGATAACGCGACCAGGCGTCGGCCGGGCGGTGGCCCAGCGCGTCGAGGTAGCCCTCCAGCAGGGCCCGCTCGTGCTCGCGCCGGTCGTCGACGCACAGGCTCGACGTGACGAAGTAGCCGACGTCGTGGACCCAGCTGCCCGAGCGGACGAGCTGCCAGTCGTAGAAACCGACGCCGGTCCCGACGCCGTAGGTGTTGCCGGGGTGGGGATCGCCGTGCAGCAGCGTCTGCGGGCCGGTCGACGCGGTGCGCGCCCAGGCCCGGAAGTCCCGGTCGAGATCGGCCGCGCCGACGCGGAGCCGGTGCCCGGCGCGCCGCAGCTTCAGCAGCGCGTGCACGAAGCCGCCGCGGACGACGGGCGCCCAGGCCGGGCCGAGCCGCCACGGTCGCGCGAAGGCCGGCAGCCGGGCGTCCCAGTAGGCCGCGTGCAGTCCGGCCAGTTCGCGCAGGCCGGCGGCCACCTGCTCGACGCCCAGCGGTACGAGCGCACTGTGGGGGCGGCCGCCGCGCAGGGTCACGTCCTCCATGACGACGACGGTCGCGAGCCGGCGGCGGTCGGCGGCCGCGGCGTGGAACGCGGGGTGTTCGAGCGGCAGCCGGGTCCCGTGGCGGACGAGGTCGGTCTCGGCCTCGCGGGCACCGAGGGCGGTCAGCGCGAGGCGGCCCAGCACGCGGCCCTCGCGCTTGACGAAGACCCGCGGCGGGCCGGGTCCGTCGGCGTACGACACCTCGACGAGGGCCCGGGAGTTCGTGCCGTGGACGACGTCCCCGACCCGGGTCCGGGTGACGGGCCTGCCCAGCGCGGCACTCATCCACGACGGGGTGAGGTCGGACCAGGCCCGTGGCGCCGTCAGCACGACCGGATCATCGCGCGCTCACCCGGGCAGTGCGACGAAGCGGCGGAGCTTGCCCGTCGCGGCGTGCCGCGGGATCCGTCCGACGGTCTCGACCCGGATGGCCGCGTCGGCCAGCCCGTGCGGCGCCACCGACGTGACCAGCGCGGCGGTGACGGCGTCGACGTCGGGGGTGCCGACGACGAGCACCTCCGCGCCGTCCGGCGTCTGCCGGACCTGGTACTCGGCGATCGCGGGGTCGGTCCCCAGCACGTAGCGGAACGCCGCGGCCGGGACGGTGGCGCCCGTCGGGTAGTGGAAGTCGTCGTCGCGGCGACCGGCGATCGAGGCGACCCGTGGCATCGCGCTCCCGCACGGGCACGGTCCCGGCAGCAGGGTGACCTCGTCGCCCAGGTCGTAGCGCAGGAACGGGAAGGTGCGCCCGGCGAGCCCGGTCGCGAGCGTGCGGACCGCGGGCTCGTCGGGGCCGACCGGGTGGCCGTCGGCGTCGACACGTTCGAGGATCACCTCGTCGGCACAGATGTGCAGGCCCTCGCCCTCCCCACAGCCGACGGCCTGGACCCCGATCTCCGTCGAGCCCCACAGGTTGTGCACGGGCACGCCCCAGGCGGCGGTGATGGCATCGCGGTCCTCGTCGCTCAGCGGCTCGGAGTTGGTGCTCACCCGGGTGGGTGCGACGTCGAGCCTGCCCGCGGTCACCTCGCGCGCCAGGCGTCCGATCACCGACGCGTACCCGACGAGCTGGGTCGGCCGGGCGTCGGCCACGGCGGCGCGTACCTCGTCGAAGGGGGCCGCCGCGGGGATCACCACCGTCCGCATCGCGTCGTCGGTCGCGACGTCGAAGAGCGGGGTGCTGGCGTGCGGCGGCCCGCCGGCCTCCAGCACCCCCAGCACCGACGGGCCCGACGGGCCGGAGCGGCGCGCGCCGCGCACCTGCCACCGCCAGGCCAGGCACGCCAGCGTGACGAACTGGTCCCAGTCCCAGACGTAGACGCCGCGGACGCCGGTCGAGCCGCCGGAGCTGAACACCTGCAGGCCGTCGGGGCCGTAGGAGAACCACTGCTGCGAGGCCAGCACGGCCTCGGCCCCGGCCCGGTCGACGCGCGGTGCGGTGACGATCGCGTCCCATCGGTCCTGGGCGTCGCTCTTGAGCATCGGGGGGATCCGGACGAGGTCCTCGACCGTGGCGGTGGCGGGGTCCACTGTGGTCAGCCGTGCCGCGTGGAACGGCGAACGCTCGCGGGCGAAGGCGAGCAGGGAGCGCAGCCGCTGGGTCCGGTAGCGCTCGATGCGTTCCAGGGGCCAGTCCGCTCGTGCGACGTGGTCCTCCAGCGCGGCCCGGACGGCGGCGAGGTGGGCGCCGCGCAGCCGCTCGTAGGCCGCCTTCGGGTCGGACATCGGCCCAGTGTGGACCGGTGGCGCGGCCCGGTCGAGGGTGCGGGACCTCAGCCGGTGCCCTCGCCCTGGCCCGTCGGGACCGGCCGGTGGGCGGGGCCGTGCGCCTCCTCGCAGTGGTCGGACTCGTCGTGCGCGCCGTTCTCGTGGTCGACCTGGAGCGTGGTGTGCCGCAGCCCGTGCCGGCTCCGCAGCACCTCCTCGATGTCGCTCTGGACGCGGTGGCAGTCCTCGTCGTGGCGGACGAGGACGTGCGCGGACAGCGCGGCCTCACCGGAGGTGATCTCCCACAGGTGCAGGTCGTGCACCTCGGCGACGCCCGGGACGGCGACCAGCTCGGCGCCGAGGGCCTCGGGGTCGGTCCCGCGCGGGGCGGCCTCCAGGAAGATGCGGCCGGACTCGCGGACGAGGCCCCAGCCCGCCTTGACCATCAGCGCCGCGACGACCAGCGCGGCGATGGCGTCGGCCCGGGTGAACCCGGTGGTCACGAGGACGACGCCGGCTATGGCCGTCGCGACGAAGGCGAAGAGGTCGTTGAGGATGTGCTGGAAGGCGCCCTCGACGTTGAGCGAGGTGCGGTTCGCGCGGCTGATGCACCAGGTCGCGGCCAGGTTCACGACGATGCCGACCAGCGCGGTGATCAGGACGAGCCCGCCCTCGACCTGCGGTGGGTCGACGAGCCGGCTGATGCCCTCGTATCCGAACCAGACGGCGAGCAGCAGCAGCGTGATGCCGTTGGCCTGGGCGGAGAGGATCTCGATGCGCCGCAGGCCGTAGGTGTACCCGCCGGTGGCCGGCCGGGCGGCGAGCCGGATGGCGATGAGCGCCAGCACGATCGCGGCGGCGTCGGTCAGCATGTGCGCCGAGTCGGACAGCAGCGCCAGCGAGCCCGCGACGAGCCCGATCACGAACTCCGCGACCATGAACGCCGAGATGAGGACCAGCGCGAACGTGAGCCAACGCCGGTCGGTGGCGGCGGACACGCCGTGCCCGTGCCCGTGGCCGTGCCCGTGTCCGGTGGCGGCGCCGGCCGGCTCGCGCAGTGCTCCCACGCCCCGGAACTTATAGTGTTATGCGCATAAGTGCAATCAGCGTCGGCGGTCGAGCGCCTCGTCGAGGGTGACCGCCGCGTCGATCAGGGCGAGGTGGGTGAACGCCTGCGGGAAGTTGCCGATCTGCTCGCCGGTCAGCGCGATCTCCTCGGAGAACAGGCCCACGTGGTTGGCGTAGGTCAGCATCTTCTCGAACGCGAGCTGCGCGTCGTCGAGCCGACCCGCCCGGGCCAGCGCGTCGACGTACATGAACGAGCACAGCGAAAACGTGCCCTCCGAGCCGCGCAGACCGTCGGGGGAGGCGGCCGGGTCGTAGCGGTACACGAGGCTGTCGGTGACCAGCTCCTGCTCCATCGCGGCGAGGGTGGAGTGCCACATCGGGTCGGTGGGCACCACGAACCCGACCGTCGCCATCCGCAGCAGCGACGAGTCGAGGACCTTGTCGTCGTAGTGCTGGACGAAGGCCCGCCGCTCCTCGTCGAAGCCGCGGGTCATGATCTGGTCGTAGATCGCGTCCCTGGCCGCCGTCCAGCCCGCGACGTCGGCGGGCCGGCCGCGTTCGCCGGCCATCCGGATGCCGCGGTCGAACGCCACCCAGCTCATCAGCCGGCCGTACGTGAAGTCCTTGCGCCCGCCGCGGGTCTCCCAGATGCCCTCCTCCGGCTGGTCCCAGTTGCGGGCCAGCCAGTCGAGCACCCCGCCGATCTGTTTCCAGCCGCGGTGCCCGTAGGCGATGCCGCGCCGGTCGGCGAAGGAGATGCTGTCGAGCGCCTCGCCGTAGATGTCGAGCTGCAGTTGGTCGGCGGCGCCGTTGCCGATGCGCACCGGCCGTGAGCCGCGATGGCCCGACCAGTGCGGCAGCTCCTCCTCGGAGAGGTCGGACGTGCCGTCGACGCGGTACATGATCTTGAGCGGCGAGCCCGAGTCGCCCGCCTCGCCGACCCGTTCGCGCAGCCAGCCGACGAACTGCGCCGCCTCCCCGGTGAAGCCCATCTTGAGCAGCGCGTACACGCTGAACGACGCGTCGCGCACCCACGTGTAGCGGTAGTCCCAGTTGCGCTCGCCGCCGAGCTGCTCGGGCAGCGCCGCGGTCGGCGCCGCGACGAGCGCACCCGTCGGCCGGTAGGTCATCAGCTTGAGGGTGATCGCGGACCGGCCGAGCATCTCCCGCCAGCGGCCCCGGTAGGTGGAGCGGCCCAGCCAGGTCCGCCAGAACCCGACGGTCTCGTCGAACAGCTGTCGCAGTTCGGCGACCCGCATGTCCCGCGGCGGCCCGGACGCGCCCGCCTCCAGCACCATCCCGCGCAGATCACCCGCCTTGAGGTCGACGCGCACCTGCAGGTCGCCGTCGTCGACCGCGACATGCCCGAGCTCCGGGTCGCCGGGCTCGCGCACGCCGTGCAGCGTGAGCGTGAGGTCGTCGGTGGCGAACACCGCGCCGTGGTCGTTGAGGTGCAGTGCGTGCCGGGCCCGCCCGTAGTCGAACCGCGGTGCGATGTCGACGTCGAACGACACCTCGCCGCGCACGCACCGCAGCATCCGCACGATGCGGTGGTGGCCGGTGACGTCAGGGCCGGCGGGCGGCATGAAGTCGACGACCTCGCTGACGCCGCCCTCGGAGATGAACCGGGTGATCAGCACGGCCGTGTCCGGGTGGTACATCTGCTTGGACTGATAGACCGCCCGGCTCGGACGGATCCGGAAGTGGCCGCCCTTCGCGTCGTCGAGCAGAGCCCCGAACACCGACGGGGAGTCGAACCGAGGGCAGCAGAACCAGTCGATGGACCCGTCGGTGCTGACCAGGGCCGCCGTGTGCAGGTCCCCGATGAGACCGTGCTCGGCGATCGCCGCCTCGACCATCGTCGTCCCCCTCGCTCGTCCGGCCGTGATCAGCTTTTCAGTCGCCGCAGCCCGGCGCCAGGCCCCGTCGACCGGGCCGCGACGGCCGGGCACGATGTCGCCATGACGGGGACGGCCGAGGGGGTCACCGCGGCGGTCCGGCTGGCGCGCCGGGCCTTCGTGGCCGGTGAGCGCATCGACCTCAACCGGCTCTCCGCCGAACTGGGGGTCGACCGGACGACGCTGTTCCGCTGGGTCGGCAACCGCGACCAGCTGATCGGCACGGTGCTGATCTCGCTGGCCGACCCCACCCTGCGGGGGGTCGCCGAACGGACCGGCGGGTGCGGCCCCGAGCGCGTCGGGAGGATCATGGGCGAGTTCTCCCGCGCCGTGATCGAGGCGCCGTACTACCGCGCGTTCCTGCGTCGCGAGACCGAGCGTGCGCTCAGGCTGATCACCACCCGGGCCGGGCCGGTGCAGCGCCACGTCGTCGAGGCGGTCCGGGAGCTCGTCCGGGCCGAGCTCGCGCGCAGCGACCGGGTGCCGACGATGCCGCTGCCCGACCTGGCCTACCTGGTGACCCGCATCGCCGAGTCGTTCATCTACACCGACCTGATCAGCGGCGAGGATCCGGACGCGGACAAGGCGGAGGCGGCCGTCACGGCGTTGCTGCGTGGGGCCTCCCGGCCGCGGTGAGGGTCGGGCGGCGCCGCCGCTGCCGCCATCCGGCCGTTGACAGCCGTTCCGCGCGGGGCCACGGTGGGAGTGCAACATTTCGCCGATCTGTGGCAAAGGAGCCGACAGATGACGGAGCACCCGCGAGTGACGATCCGGTCCGGTGCCGTCGAGGGCCGGTGGCGCGACGGGGTCGCCGCGTTCCTGGGCATCCCCTACGCCGCGCCGCCGTTCGGGGCGAACCGGATGGCCCCGCCGCGGCCGGTCGAGGCGTGGGACGGGACGCGCGACGCGGGCCGGATGGGCCCGACCGTGCCCAAGGGCGACTACCCGCCGCAGTACCAACCGCTGTTCCCCGAGGTCGTCGTCCCGGGTGAGGACTGCCTGAACGTCAACGTCTGGACCCCCGATCCCGGCGCGGCCGGGCTGCCGGTCCTGGTCTGGATCCACGGCGGCTCGTTCATGAACGGGTCCAACTCCGTCGCCGAGTACGACGGGACGGCGTTCGCCCGCGACGGCGTCGTCTGCGTCGCGGTGAACTACCGGCTCGCCGCGGAGGGCTTCCTGTTCCTCGACGACTCCGCCGAGGCCGGGGTCGCGAACCTCGGCCTGCAGGACCAGGTCGCGGCGCTGGAATGGGTGCGCGACAACATCTCGGCGTTCGGCGGCGACCCGGACCGGGTGACCGTCGCGGGGGAGTCGGCGGGCGCGATGAGCGTGACGACGCTGACGGCGATGCCCTCGGCACGGGGCCTGTTCGGCCGCGCGATCACGCAGTCCGGTGCCTGGGCGCACACGCTCACCCCGGAGCTGGGTCGCACCGTCGGCAGGCTGCTCGCCGAGGCGCTCGGCGTGCCGGCGACCCGCGAGGCGATCGCCGCGGTCCCGCTGCCGCGGCTCGTGCAGGTGGCATCGGACCTGGTCGTCGAGGTGCAGACGGCACCCGATCCGCAGAAGTGGGGCAGCATCGCGATGAGCCTGCTGCCGTTCGCCCCGGTCGTCGACGGCACGCTGCTCCCGGAGCATCCGCTGGAGGCCGCCCGCGCCGGCCGGACCGCGCCCGTCGACCTGCTGACCGGATGGAACCGCGACGAGGCCCGCCTGTTCCTGGTGGCCGCGGGCACGATCGACCTGGTCGACGAACCGACGCTGCTCGGGGGCGCCGCCGCCTACGGCCTCGGCCCCGACGGGGTGGCCGCGTATCGCGAGGCCCGACCGGGGGCGAGCCCCGGCGACCTCATGGCGGCCCTGGTCACCGACTGGTTCTTCGGGGTCCCGGCACTGCGCTACGCCGAGGCGCGGGTCACCGCCGGCACCGGCACGAGCTGGGTCTACCGGTTCGACCACCCGGAACCGGGCGTCAACGGCGGGCTCGGCGCCTGCCACGGCGTGGAGATCCCCTTCGTGTTCGGCACGGCCGACCACGAGAGCACGCGCACGCGGATCGGCCCGCCGTCCGCCGCCGTCACCGAGGCCGCGCACGGCGCCTGGACGGCGTTCGTGACGCGCGGCAATCCCGGCTGGGACGCCTACGACCTCGACCGGCGCATCACCGGGCTGATCGCCGAGAAGGCGCAGGGCGTGCCGGACCCGAACCGGTCGGACCGGCTGCTGTGGGAGGGCGTGCGGTAACCCGGCCGCGTCGCTGCCGGGTCAGCCCGGCGCGACGCCCGCGCCGAACCGCTCGACCCGGATCGTCGACGCCGGCTGACCGCCCACCGCCAGGTGCGTCTCCATCGCGAGGGTGAACCGCGTGGAGCCGCACAGGTAGACGGTCGCGCCGGGGTCGACCAGCGCGCCGAGCACCGCCGCGTCGAGCCGGGTCGGCCCGGGCGGCAGGTCGTTCACCCGGGTGAGCGCGACGAGCGCCTTCGCGGCGCGCAGCTCGTCGACGTAGGGCAGCTCGGCCGCGGACCGGGCCGTCACAGCCAGCGACAGCAGCTCGGGACGGCCGATCTCGTGGGCGTGCCGCAGCATCGACACCAGCGGCGCGACCCCGCTGCCGCCGCCGATGCCGAGCGCCCGGCTCCGCCCGTCCCACACGAACCAGCGCCCGATCGGGCCGCGGGTCTCGAGCAGGTCCCCCGGCTCGACGACGTCGGCAAGGAACGTCGAGACCTCCCCGTCGGGGATGCGCTCCACGTAGAGCTCGACCAGGTCCTCCGACGGCGCCGAGACCACCGAGTACGACCGGCTCGCGGTGTAGCCGTCCTCGGCGCGCAGCCGCAGCACGTAGTGCTGGCCGGGCCGGTGCGGGATCCGGTCCGGGACGTCGAGGCGCAGCACCACGCCGCGGTCGCCGTGGTGGGTCACGTCGACGACGCGGGCGTCGCGCCACCGGGTCGCCCGCGCGGCCGCGGCTCTGGTCAGGTCGTCAGTCACCATCGAAACGCTGCTCCAGCCAGGGGTCACCGCGCATGTGGTAGCCGTTGCGCTCCCAGAACCCCGGCTCGTCGGAGTCCCGCAGGGTGATCCGGCTGATCCACTTCGCGGACTTCCAGAAGTACAGGTGCGGGACGATCAACCGCACCGGGCCGCCGTGCTCCCGGGCCAGCGGTGCGCCCTCGTGCTCCCAGACCACCCAGGCCTTCTCGTCGACGACGTCGGCGAGCGGGAGGTTCGTGGTGTAACCGGTCGACGAGGTCACCATGACGTGGGTGGCCGTCGGCAGCGGGCGCGCCGCGTCGAGCAGCACGTCGACCGGCACGCCGGTGAACCACGTGTCGAGCTTCGACCACGTCGTCACACAGTGGATGTCGCCGCGCCAGGTCGATGCGGGCAGCGCGCGCAGCTGCGCCCAGTCCCACGTGACCTGTTCCTCGACCGCCCCGTCGACGGTGAGCCGGAACCGGTCCGTGCCGATGCTCGGCGTGGACTCCGCGGTCAGCACCGGCCACGAGGAGCCGACGTCGTACTGGCCCGGTGGCAGCCGGGGGTCGCGCGCCGAGGCCCGTCGTCCGACGAACCCCCTCGTGACGGCCATGATCCACCTCGCAGTCGTCGCGTCGTCGGGGTGAGCCTACGGCCCGCCCGGGTCCCGGTGGCGGTCCCGCGCAGACGGTACCGGGCAGGGCGGGTGTCGGGCGTCAGCCCGTGGCGCGGCTCGTCCCGAACATCTCGTCGAGGGTCACCGGGGTGAGCCGCCGCTGCCGGATCAGGTCGGTGACCTGGTCGAACAGTCCCAGGATCGTCGGGTGGTTGGCATGCCCGAGGTTGATGACCCCGGGCTGGAGGTACTTGCGCGCCATGCCCATCAGGAACTCGGGGGTGACCGTCTCCGAGTCCGAGAAGGAGCCGTCCCACAGCACGGTGCGGGTGTAGCCGAGCTCGCCCGCGAGGGCGTCGATCGCCGGGGTGCGGAACCCGAAGGGCGGCCGGTAGTAGGGCCGGGTCGTGACGCCGAAGGTGGTGACGACCCAGTCGTCGTTGCGCTCGAGCTCGGTGCGCCGGTCCGCGTCGCCGAGCTTGCGCAGGTCGCGGTGGGTGAACGTGTGGTTGATGATCTGCACCTGACCGGTGGCGACGAGCGGGCGCAGGACGGGCGCGTGCGGGGCCCACGAGCGGTTGTAGGTGCCGTTGGGGCTGAACGTGAGGTGGATGCCGGTGCGCTGGGCGAAGTCCACGTAGCCCGCGACGACGTCGGGTGCGGTCCCGTCGTCGACGGTGAGCGCGATGCGCCGGTCGGTCGCGCCCGTCGGGCCGTGGCTGAGGACCTGGTTCGGCCCGGGGTGCGGCCCCGGGACGGGTGGCAGCGGCGGGACCGCGGCCGGCGCGCCCGGCGTGGGACCGGGAGTGTCGCCGGGATGGCCGCAGCCCGACAGCAGCGCCGCCGTCCCGACGGCGAGCATCAGCAACGAGCGGCGGTCGACGGTGCGGCGCAGCAGGGGCGACCCGGGGCGCCTCGGCACGTCCGAACCCTCTTGCGGCAGCACCGGCCGACCGTAGCCCCCGGCACCGGCACCGGGTGTCGGCCGGGTGGCCGAACGGGAAGCGCGGTGGCGGTGTCAGGCGGTGGCCGCCCAGCGCAGTGGGACGTGGGTGAAGCCGTTGATGAAGTTCGACGTCAGGTGCGTGGGCGCCCCGTCGAGCTCGACCTGGGGGAGCCGCCGCAGGAGCTCGGTGAAGAAGATCCGCATCTGCAGCCGGCCGAAGTACGCGCCGAGGCACTGGTGCGGGCCCTGCCCGAAGGCGAGGTGGTTGTTCGGCGTGCGTCCGACGTCGAAGCGGTGCGGCTCGGGGAACTCGCGTTCGTCGTAGTGCGCGGAGGCGTGGTAGACGACGACCTTGTCGCCCGCCCGGATCGGCACGCCCCCCAGCTCGGTGTCGGCGACGGCCGTGCGGCGGAACGTCAGCACCGGCGGGTGCCAGCGCAGCATCTCCTCGACCGCGGTCGGCAGCAGCCCCGGATCGGCGCGCAGCCGCGCGTACTCGTCGGGGTGCTCGCACAACGCGACGACGCCGCCCGGCAACGCGCTGCGGACGGTGTCGTTGCCCGCGATGACCAGCAGGAAGAAGAACATCTGGAGCTCGGGCTCGCTGAGCGTCCGGCCGTCGACCTCGGCCTCGACCAGTGCGGTCATGACGTCGGGTCCGGGCTCCGCGCGCTTGCGTTCGGCCAGCTCGAGGGCATAGGCGAACATGTCCGCGAGCATCGCCGGTGACCGCGGGTTGATCGGGCGCCCGGCCTCGTCGCGCACGACCTGCGCGTGCTCGGGGTCCTGGTAGCCGATGACCCGGTTCGTCCACTGCAGCAGCAGCGGCTCGTCGGCGGCCGGGACGCCGAGCAGGTCGGCGAGGTTGGCCAGCGGGAACCCGTCGGTGACGTCGCGCGGGAGGTCACAGCGACCAGTCCCGGCGACGGCGTCGATCAGCCGTCCGGCCCGCTCGGCGATGCGGGTCGCGGACTCCTCGAGGCGCCGCCGGGTGAAGGCGCCCGCGACGAGGCTGCGCAGGCGCATGTGCTCCGGCGCGTCCATGTTGAGGATCATCCGTCGGATGAAGTCGAGATCGGCGCCCTCGGGATCGCGGATCTGCGTCGCGCCGGCCCACGAGGAGAAGACCGCGGGCGTCCGCAGCACGTGCCTGACGTCGGCGTGCCGGGTGACCGCCCAGAACCCCGGGCCGGCCGGCCAGTCGCCGACGGGGTGCTCGTCCTGCCAGGACACGGGCTCGTGGTCGCGCAGGTGGGCGAGCTGCGCGTGCGGCAGGCCACGCGCGAAGACGTGCGGGTCGAAGACGTTCACGGCGGACGGTGACGCGGGCATCGAGCTTCTCCTGCGGGTCAGGTGCCGATGCCACCCAGGATCGCCCGCTCCGGCGGGCCGGCGCCACGGCGTAGTGTCCGTGATCGCCCGGCGCGCACCGGCCGGCGACGAGGAGGTCCCGTGGAACCCGGCCGACTCGTCCTCGACCGCGGCGGTGAGGGCCCCGACCTCCTGCTG
Source organism: Pseudonocardia sp. D17 (assembly GCF_036984265.1). Lineage (NCBI taxonomy): Bacteria > Bacillati > Actinomycetota > Actinomycetes > Pseudonocardiales > Pseudonocardiaceae > Pseudonocardia > Pseudonocardia sp. D17. The sequence continues at coordinate 109,649 of NZ_BPRG01000198.1, forward strand.
TTCCTGCACGGCCTGGGTGCGTCCGGCGCCGTCTGGGACCCGATGCTGGGCGACGCCCGCGCGACGGCGCGGGGTCTCGACCGCTGGGACGGGACGTGGGCGGTGCCCGACCTGCGCGGCCACGGACGCTCGCCGCACGGGCCGCCGTACAGCGTCGGCGTGCACGTCGCCGACGTGGCGACGGTGGTCGCGGAGACCGGCGCCGAGAGCGTCACCGTCGTGGGCCACTCGTTCGGCGGGGTGCTCGGCGCCGTGCTCGCGAGCGAGGTGTTCGGCCTGCCCGTCCGCGGGGTCCTGGCGGTGGGCGTCAAGCTCGACTGGACCGACGACGAGATCGCCGGCGGCCACAGGGTCGCGCAGCGGGACCGCCGCGTGTTCGCGACGCGGGCCGAGGCCGCCGGGCAGGCCCTGAGGTTCGCGGGTCTGCAGGGCCTGCTCGACCCCGGCGACCCGCGGGCGCAGCAGGACGTCGTCGAGGTGCCGGGCGGGTTCGCCGCGGCGGTCGACCCGAGGACCTTCTCCGTCGTGGGCGCCGACGTCCGCGCGCTGATGGCACTGTGCCGCGCACCGCTGCGCCTCGCCGCGGGGTCGGCCGACCCCGGGACGTCGCTCGACGCGATGCGCCTCGTCGACCCGTCCGCGACGGTGATCGACGGCGCCGGCCACAACGCGCACTGGGAGCGGCCCGACGAGGTGTGGAGGCTGCTGGAGGGCATGTCCTAACCTGCCCGCCGGGTCCGTGCGCGCAGCCAGGACGTGGTCCCGGGCGCCAGCCCCCGCGACTTCGGGGTGTGCTCCACCGGCGTGACGACGAGAGCGGCGTCGTCGGGCAGGCACCACTTCACGGCGTGGTACACCGCCGAGAGGGACGCGGTGCTCTCGATCAGCAACAGTCCCGGCGCGACCGGGCGCGTCTCCTCCCACGGCCCGGTGAGGTCGGTGGGCGGCTGGGAGGTCCAGGCGAGGAAGACCGGCACGCAACCCGGTACCCGGTCCGGGCCGCGACGACGCCCGGCCGCGTCAGCCGCGTTCCTGCTCGGCGAGCACGTGGTCGATCGCGTCGACGAAGGCGACCAGCTCGTCGTCGGTGGTGATGAACGGCGGGCTGATCTGCAGGTTGTTGCCGCGCAGGGGCCGGGAGACGAACCCGAGGTCGAGCAGCGCGTCGGTGACGTCCTCGGCGCGGATCTCGTCGACGACGGTGACGCCGCCCAGGAAGCCACCGACCCGGACCTCGGCCACGCTCGGGCGGTTCGCGGCGAGCTGCGCGAGCCGGGTGTCGAGCAGCTGCTCGAGCTCGGCGGCGCGGGCGACCAGACCGTCCCGCTCCAGCACGTCGAGGTTGGCCTGCGCGACGGCGCACGCGGTGGCGTGGCCGGAGTAGGTGGCGCCGTAGCGGAAGGCCGGGGTGTCGGCGCCGTCGGCGTAGAACGGCTCCCAGATCCGCGGGGCGACGAGGACGCCGCCGAGCGGCGCGTAGCCCGACGTCACACCCTTGGCGAAGGTGACCAGGTCGGGCTGCAGGCCGTAGCGCTCGGCGGCGAACATCGTGCCGGTGCGGCCGAAGCCGGTGATGACCTCGTCGAGGACGAACAGGATGTCGTTGTCGCGGCACAGCTCCTGGACGGCCTCGAGGTAGCCCGGCGCGGGCGGGTTGACGCCGCCGGTGCCCTGGACGGGTTCGGTCACGAACGCGGCGATCGTGTCCGCCCCCAGCTCGGCGATCGTCTTGGCGAGGGCGTCGACGTCGTGCACCGGGACCCGGACGGTCTCCGGGACGAGCGACTCGGTGCCGTAGCCCTCCCGGTTGACCTCGATCCCGGCGATGCTGGTGCCGAAGGCGTGCAGGCCGTGGTAGGCGTGCTCGCGGCTGATGACGACGGTCTTGCCCGGCCGTCCCTCGCGCTGCCAGTGCCGGCGCGCGAGCTTGCACGCGACGTCGATCGCGTCGGACCCACCGGAGTTGAGGATGACCTTGGGGTCGGCGATCGGCGACAGCCCGGCGAGCCGTTCGCCGAGCGCGATCGCCTGGTCGTTCACGAACCGGGAGAAGACGTGGTAGGTCTCCAGCCGGAGCATCTGCTCGCGCGCGGCCTCGGCGAGGGCCGGGTGCCCGTGCCCGATGTTGGCGTACCAGAGCCCGGCGGTGCCGTCGAACAACCGGCGTCCGTCGACGGCGTGCAGGTAGGACCCGGCTGCGCGGTCGATCACGATCTGGCGCCCCAGCACCGACGGGAGATGGGCCTGGGCGGGCCAGAGGGCGGGTCCGTCGAGGACGGTGGGGGTGCGGGACACGATGTGTCGTCCTTTCACCGGGTGCGCGCGGTCGGAGCAGCTCCTGGTCGACCCTATGCGGACCGCCCCGTCCGGTCCCGGACCGGGCGCCGGGGACCGGGACGGGGCGTCGTCACCACCGCACGGGCAGGGCGTCGAATCCGCCGGTCAGCAGGTCGGTCCGCAGGGCGAGGTCGGCGGGGTCCACGGCGAGCGCGAGGCCGGGGAAGCGCCGCGGCAGTTCGGTGAACACCGCGGCCAGCTCGACGCGGGCCAGCGCGGCGCCGACGCAGTAGCGCGCGCCGTGCCCGAAGGCCAGGTGCAGGTTCGACGGGCGCGCCGCGTCGAAGCGGTCGGGCTCGTCGAACCGTGCCGGGTCGCGGTTCGCCGCACCGGGGGAGAGCAGGACGGCGTCGCCGGTCGCGATCCTCACCCCGCCGATCTCGATGTCGGCCTGGGCGTAGCGGGGCAGCCCGCCGCCGGCCGACGGCGCGGCGAGCCGCAGGATCTCCTCGACGGCGCCGCGGACGCGGCCCGGGTCGGCGGCCAGCGCCGACCATTGCCCGGGGTCGGTGAGCAGCAGGACCGTGCCGACGTCGATGCGGGTCACCGTCGTCTCATGGCCCGCGAACAGCAGGCCCGCGCCCAGCTGGGCGACGGCGGCGTCGCCGGACCCGTCGTCGCCGCGCGGGATCCGGAGGGCGAGGTCGCTGAGGACGTCCTCGCCCGGCTCGTGGCGTTTGCGGTCGACGATCTCGTGGATGTAGGCGACGAGCTCGCCCATCGCGCGGGCCGACGCCTCCCGGTCGGTCAGCCCGCCCGCACCCTCGGACGCCGCCCGGAACCGGTCGCGGTCGGCGTAGGGCACCCCGAGCAGCTCGCAGATGACGAGCACGGGCAGCGGCAGTGACAGCAGGGCGTGCAGATCGGCGGGGGAGCCGTGCGCGGCGAGGTCGTCGAGCAACGTCGTGACGAGCTGTTCGACTCCTGCGGTGAGGGCCTGCATCCGGCGGGCCGAGAACGCGGGCGCGAGCAACGCCCGCATCCGGGCGTGCTGTTCGTGCTCGTCGGCGGCGTCCCCGATCGAGCCCCCCAGCACGGCCGACCCGGAGATCCGCGCGGCCCGTTCCGGATCGGGGTGCGCGCGGCCCAGCCGGGGGTCGGCGAACAACACGCGGGCCTCCGCGTAGCCGGTGACCAGCCACGCGGGGTCGCCGGCCGTCGTCCGGACGGGGGTGATCGGCGCGGCGGCGCGCAGCTGCGCGTAGAGCGGGGCGACGTCGATGACGCTCTCGCGGGGAAAGGGCAGCCTGGGCAGCTCGGTGGTCGCGGCGGTGGCGAGGTCGGTCATCGGGTGCCTCCAGTGGTGGTGGCGGTGGTGGCGGGCAGGGCGGCGGGGCCGGCGCCGAGCCGGGCGGTGCGGCGGCGCAGGGTCCAGGCTGCGGTGGCGCCGAAGACGGCCAGCGACAGCGCCGTGCCGACGACCATCTGCGTCCCGGGGTCGAGCACCCACGCCAGCCCGATCCGCAGCGTCGCCTCCAGGACGCACGCGGCGCCCCACACCAGGGTGAGCGTCCGGAGGTACCGGCGGAAGCCGTGGTCGGCGGCCCACAGGACGTCGACGGCCGGCCCGCGCAGCCGTCGCGTCACGAGCAGCAGCAGCGGCCGGCCGACCGCGACCGAGCCGAGGAACGCCAGCCCGACCGTCGCGGTGATGATCGAGTCCTTGATCAGGAGGAACCGGGCGCTGTCGAAGACCAGCCCGCCCGCGAGGCCGACGACGATCGCCGCGAGCGACATGGCGTTGACCACGTCGAGGCGGCGCCGCCGGACGAACTCGATCACGATGCCCGCGAACGGGAACGCGGTGCCGTAGGCCAACGCGGGCAGCGGCGCGACGCCCATGGTCGTCAGCACCTCGTAGGAGACCAGCGGCCCGAGCACCCCCAGCAGGATCGTGGGCGAGCGGAGCGCGCGCCGGACCGCGCCGGTCCGGTCGGGCTCGGTGGGGCCACCCGGGTGCCGGGTCGTCGTGGCCGTGGGCGAGGACGTCGGTGAGGTCATCGTTGCCTCCGGGGCAGGGTCGGCGGGGCGCCGACCGGACCTCCGGAACGCTAGGCACGCAGGCCCGCCGGGTCGTCAACCCCGAGGTGGGTCCGCGGAGGTCAACCCGCGGGTGGAGACCGCGCGGGGGAGGGCGCCGGTCAGGTGCCGGTCCCGTCCTCGGGGGTGGAGGTCTCGGTCGGCAGCGCGTCGGCGGACGGGGCGGCGGACGTGCCGCCCGGCGCCGCGGGGGCGACGGGCGGGTAGCGGCGGGCGACCCAGCCCGTCGACAGCCCGTGCACGGCGACGCTCGCGACGATCGTCACGACGGTGACCGCCAACACCAGCTCGGCCTGTGGACCGTGCAGCTCGACGAACGCGAGCATGCCGAACACCAGCGTCGCGACGCCGCGCGGCCCGACCCAGCCGATCACGACCCGGTCGCGCCGGGCGATGTCCGTCCCGGTGAGCGACACCACCACCGGCGCGACGCGCAGCACCGTCAGCGCGAGCAGCGCGAAGACGACGACCTGCCACGTGATCGCGCCGCGGGCCAGCGTCTGGTTGACGATCGCGCCGAAGATGAACCACAGCGCGAGGGAGAGCAGCTCGCCGACGTCCTCGACGAGGTGCAGGGTGCCGGCCGGCAGCCGGCGCGCGGCGGGCTCGAACAGCACCCCGGCGACGAATGCGGCGACGAACCCGTTGCCGCCCAACTCCATCGCGGTGCCGTAGGCGAGCAGCGGCAGCGCGAGCACCCCGATCCGCAGCGCCGATCCCTGGGTCCAGCGGGCGTCGAGCGCGCGGCGCAGCAGCTGCGCGGCGACCCAGCCGACGGCGCCGCCGGCGACGACCGCGATGGCGAGCGAGGGGACGGCCTCGACGGCCGTCTCCGCGAGCGACTCCCCGCCCGCGGCGGTCGCGGCGGCCAGCGTGAACAGGAAGATCGGGGCGACGATGCCGTCGTTGAGCCCGCTCTCGACGTTGATCAGCGCCCGGATCCGCTCCGGCACCCGCTTGTCGCGCAGGAACGCCGCGGCGGGCGCGAGGTCGACGGGGGTGACGATCGTCGCCAGCACGGCGATCAGCCACAGCCCGCCGGAGCTACCGAACAGCGCGAGTCCCGCGAGCCAGGTCAGCAGCAGCGAGAGCGGCAGCGCGATCAGCAGGAGCCGCAGCGTCCGCCGGGGCTCGCGGCCGAGCACGCCGCCGGGGACCTCGGTGGCGTCGACGAACAGCAGGATCGCCAGGATCGCCTCGACGACGTGCTCGGCGGGCTGGAAGTCGACTTCGAAGATGAACACGGGGTCGGAGCCGGCGGTGAGCACGATGCCGCCGACGAGCATGGCCAGCGGCATCGTCACGCTGAACCGGGCGAGGCGCCCGGCGACCAGCGCCCACACGAGCAGGATCAGCATGATCACGACGAGCGCGAGCATCGGTCCCCCTGCAGCCGGTGTCAGTCCCGCCGGGGAGTCTCGCACCCGTGACGGGCCTGCTGGCAGCATCCGCGCCATGGCGCGGCTGCTGATCGTCCATCACACGCCCTCGCCCGCGACGGCCGAGCTGCTCGACGCCGTCGTGCGCGGGGCGGGCGACCCGGAGATCGAGGGTGTCGAGGTCGTCCGGCGGGCCGCGCTGGGTGCCACCGCGTCGGACCTGCTGGCGGCCGACGGCGTCGTGCTCGGCACCCCGGCCAACATCGGCTACATGTCCGGCGCGCTCAAGCACTTCTTCGACACCGTCTACTACGTGGTGGCCGACGACACGCGCGGCCTGCCCTACGGCCTCTACGTACACGGCAACCTGGGCGTGGAGGGTGCGGTCGGGGCCGTCGACACCATCGCGACGAGCCTGGGCTGGACGCGGGCGGCGGCGACGGTCGAGGTGACGGGCGCTCCGGACCGGGCCGCCCTCGACGCCTGCTACGAGCTCGGGGCGACCGTCGCGGCGACGGTCGCCCCCGGCTGAGTCACGGCCTCGCGGCGTCGGCCGGCACGCAGAAGAAGTCCTGGAACGGCGGCGTCGCTCCGGTGAGCGCGCGGCAGCTGCGGGCCACCCACCGGATGCGCGGGTCGGCGCTCGGGAACGCCAGCACCAGGTGGAACTCGCCCGCCGCGACGTCGGCGCGCTGCTGCTGCAGCGTCGGCGACGGGCCGGTGCCGGTGAAGCCGCCGATCGGCAGCACCTCGTCGCCGGTCGGGTGGGCGAACACGGACGCGACCGCCGACGACTGGACGGCCAGCAGCTCCGGCGCACCCTGCCGGCCCCGTTCGAGCGTCGGGAGCGTGCGGGCGATCTCGGCCGGGACGGTGACGAACAGCCCGTCGACGCCCGCCGCGGTGCGCGTCGACTCGAACGGGGTGTCGAAGGCACCCTGACCGCGCACGACGAGGACCACCGACGCGACGGCAGGCGCGGCCTGCGCGGAGACCGGCGCCGCCGCGAGCCCGCCCACCAGCAGCCGCGACGACGTGCGGCGCAGCACGGACGTCACCAGTGGTCTCCGGACGAGTGGCGCCAGGCGCGGGGGTGGACGGTTCGGAGCCACTCGGGTGGGGGATGCGCTGTCGCGACGGTGCGCGCTGAGCGCTGTTGCGGGCCGTTCGGCCGCACGTCGTGCACCTTTTTGCCGTCCGCTAACCCGCGGGACGCAAGATGGAGGTATGACGACGAGGGCCCGAGAATGACCTCCTCCCCGCCGCCGACCCCGCCGCGCGTCGAGGACACCCAGCCCATCCCGCCCTCGCCGCCCAAGGCGCCCCGGCCGCGGTGGCGGTTGTTCGCGGCGGTGGGTGTCGTCGTCGTGCTCGTCGCCGTCGGACTGTGGTGGGCCCTGTCGCCGAAGGGCGCGCCGTCCTCGTCGCAGGCGCCTGTCGCGATCCCCTCCGGCGTCGGGCCGGCCCCGGCGGGCACCGGGAAGACCCTCGACGTCGCCGCCGACGGTTCGAAGCAGTACCGCACCATCGCCGACGCGGCCGCCCAGGCCCAGCCCGGCGACACGATCCTCATCCAGCCGGGCTCCTACGCCGGCTTCACCGTCCCGAGGAGCGGCACCGACGGCGAGTGGATCACCTACCAGGCCGCGCCCGGCGGGCAGGTCCTGATCGACAGCGACGACGCGTCGGACAAGGGTCGCGTCGACCTCTCGGGCCGCTCGTTCATCAAACTGGCCGGCATCGTCGTGCAGGACGCGAACCACTTCGGCATCTACGCCGAGAAGACCTCGAACATCGTGCTCGACCACGTCGAGGTGGCCGACTCCCGGCATGGCGGCGTCGTGTTCCTGACGGGCACGAACATCACCGTCCAGTACAGCAACGTCCACGGCAACAACTCCATCGGCACCGACGCCGAGATGGAGGCCATCAGCATGGACAACGTGCAGGGCTTCGAGATCGTCGGCTGCACGGTCACCGGGAACGGCGAAGAGGGCATCGACGCGAAGTACGAGTCGAGCAACGGCCGCATCCACGGCAACACGGCCACCGGCAACCGCGGGCCGAACATCTACATCGACTCCGCGCACGACATCGTGGTGTCCGACAACAAGGTCTCCGGTGCCACCGGCCCCGGCAAGAGCGGGATCATGCTCGGCGTCGAGGACTACTCCGACAGCCGGCGCATCGCGAACATCACCGTCGAGAACAACGTCGCGACCGGCAACACCGGGGGCGGCATCGCCTTCTTCACCGAGTCGAACGGGACGTTCCAGAACATCTCGATCATCAACAACACGCTGGCGGGCAACCAGACGGCGGGCCTGGTCGTCGGCGACACTCAGCTGTCGGGCACGAACGTGCTGCGCAACAACGTCTTCGGCGACAACGCCGGCCGCGACATCAAGGGCTCCACCGACGACTTCACGGTCGACCACAACCTGTTCTCCGCGCCGGGTCCCGGCAGCGACAACGTCGTCGGCGCACCGGTGTTCGTCGACGAGGCGGGCGGCAACCTCGCGCTGGCGCCCGACTCGCCCGGCATCGGCGCGGGCTCGCCGGAGGGGGCACCCGCCGCGGACATCAACGGCGTCGCGCGACAGGGCGACAAACCGGACATCGGCGCCTACCAGACGCCTGCGGGCTGAGGCCCGCGACACATCGCCCTGCGGCATCGGCGACGTCCGACCCAGGATGGCGGTCGTAGCTCCCGACCGAACGAGGAGATCGAGTGTCGACGCTGGCGATCGGTGCGTGGCTGGGTACGTCGTGGTCGCCCGACGAGGTGGTCACCGTCGGACGTGAGGTGGAGGCGGCCGGGTACGACGGCATCTGGCTCGCCGACCACTTCATGAACAACACCGGCACCGAGGAACGCTCCGGGAGCCGGAACCTCGAGGTCTTCGGCCTGCTCGCGGGCCTCGCCACGACCGTGCCGCGGGTCCGGCTGGGCAGCCTCGTCGCGTCGATGACCTACCGCCATCCCGCCGTGCTCGCCAACATCGCCGCGACCGTCGACGGGCTGAGCGGCGGTCGCCTGGTGCTGGGCGTCGGCACGGGCTGGCAGCTCAACGAGCACGCCGCCTACGGCCTGCCGCTCGGCCCGCCCAGGGAGCGGATCGACCGCTTCGTCGAGGGGCTCGACGTGCTCACCGGCCTGCTGCGCGACGACAGCACGACCGTCGACGGCGAGTACTACACGGTGTCCGACGCGCCGCGCGTCGTCGCCGCCGACGCGCCCCGGACCCCGCTGCTCATCGGGGCGAGCGGCGAGCGGCGCATGCTCGGCGTCGTCGCCCGCTACGCCGACGAGTGGAACTGCTGGTCGACCCCGGAGCTGTTCGCGCACAAGTCGGCCGTGCTCGACGAGCACTGCGCACGCGTCGGTCGCGACCCCCGGACGATCCGCCGCAGCACCCAGGCGATCATCGACATCGACGGTGAGGGCCTCGGCCCGGGCAGCGCCGTGGTGTCCGGCTCGGTGGCCGAGATCGTCGACGTGATCGGTCGCTGGCGGGAGGCCGGGCTCGACGAGCTGATCGTCCCGGGCATCCGCGGCACCGCCGACCAGGCGAGGCGCCTGTTCGACCGGATCATGGGCGAGATCGTCCCGCAGCTGGTCTGAGCCCGCGGCACGGCCGCTCAGCCGAGGTGGCTCAGCCGCGGCCACAGCTGCGCCCACGTCCCGCGCGGTGCCCGGCAGTCGTAGATCGCGGCGTGCAGGTCGGTCTCCTCCCCGTCGACGTGGCGGGAGTAGGTGATCGGCGCGATCTCGCGGACGTCGGCCCAGTAGGCGCCGAGCTCGCCGGGCGCCCACGTCCCGACGCAGAGCACCTCGTCGGGCGTGCCCGTGTGCGGCGCCCAGTCGGCGTAGGAGTTCTGCCCGCTGACGACGGTCGCGTGCAGGCCTGACGCCGGCCCGAGCAGCTGCAGCGCCCCGGCCTCGCCGTAGTTGGCCGCCAGGATCGGCGTGCCGGGTGGCATGCGCGCCTCGGCGTCGCGGACCTGGTCGACGAACTGCGGCCAGCCGTAGGTCTCCAGCACGAACGGGCTGACGGCGCGCAGGTCGTTCGCCGTCGTGACGGGCAGCGTCGGCAGCCAGACGAGCACCGCCAGCACCCCGGAGACGGCGACGGCGACCGGCCAGCCGACTCGCCCGCGCCGCCCGTCCGATGCCTCCACACTGACGGCGCCCGCCGCGAACAGCGGGGTGAGGACCGGGCCGGCGTAGTAGAACTTGCCGCCCGTCGCGACGAACGCGACCACAACGACGACCACCGCGCCCAGCAGCCAGCGGTCTTCCCGCGCCGCTGCCGACGCGAGCCGGCGCACACCGAGGACCCACAGCGCGATCAGCGGCGGCCCGGCGAACAGCAGGAGCAGGACCGGCAGCTGCGCCAGCGCACCGAGCGTCCCGCCCTGCTGCGCCGACAGCAGCGCCGCCATCCGCTGCTGCGGCCAGCCGTGCGTCGCGTTCCAGACGACGTTCGGTGCCGCGAGCGCCGCGGCGAGCAGGCCCGCCACCCACGGCCCGGGGCCGCGCAGCACGTCGCGCCGGAACACCGCGAGCCCGACCGCGACGCCCGCGAGCAGTACGAGGACCGTGTCCTTGTTCTCCAGTCCGACCCCGGCGACGAGCCCCGCGGCGAGCCACGCGCCGACCGTCGTCCGCCGGACGGCCCGGACGACCAGCACGAACGTCGCGCACCACACGACCTGGTCGACGACGGTCGTGCCGAACAGCAGCGCGGAACCGACGAACAGGGGACACGCGGCGACCGCCGCGGCGGCGAGGGCCTGCGCCCGGGCCCGCCCGCCCAGCTGCGCGGTCAGCACCGCCGTCAGCGCGACGCACCCGACCTGGCAGCCGATCGCGAGCACGCGCAGCGCGAGCAGCTGGTCGGGGAGATCGGCGGCGAGCCGGGCGACCAGCGGTGTCAGCGGCGGCTGGTCGACGTAGCCCCAGTCGGGATGGCGGCCCGCGACGACGTAGTAGAACTCGTCCCGGTGCCAGCCGTAGCGGGTCGCGACGGCCAGGTGCACGGCGGCCGCGACCGTGGCGACGAGCAGCACCGGCCGCCAGGCCACGCGCGCCGGTCCGGTACGAACGGCCGCGTCCGTGCTCACGCCGCGCCGCCGGGGAGCAGGAACGCCGCCGGCACGAGGTCGCGCACGGTGGTGCGGGCCGCGTCGTCGCCCAGCATCGCGGAGTCCGGGTCCTCGAGCCGGTGCCAGGCGAACCACGCCACCGTCTCGACGACGAAGCGCGCGGCCGCGTCGACGTCCGGAACAGGGCGCAGGTGCCCGGAACGGATCCGCCGCCGCAGGTACGTCGCCAGCCGGCCGACGAGCTCGCGCCGCCGCTCGACGAAGTGCAGGGTGGCGAGCTCCGGCAGGTCGGCGGCGCAGCGTTCGACGAGGGCGAGCAGCAGGCGGTTGCGTTCGACGAAGCCGTACAGCTCGTCGACGACGGCGACGAGCTCGTCGGCCACCGGCATCGTGCGGCGGCGACAGGCGGCGGCGAGGACCGGCAGCGTCGCGTGCGTGTCGGCCCAGGTCCGGGCGAGCGCGACGATCCGTTCGGGATCCGCGCCCGCGACGGGGAGCGGGAGCTCGTCGAGCGAACCGGGCTCGACGGCCCTCAGCAGTACCAGGTGCAGCAGCGCCTCCTTGCTGCGCACGTAGGTGTAGAGCGCGCCGTGGCTCAGCCCGAGCCGGCCGGCGACGTCGGAGATTCCCGCGCCCCGGTAGCCCTTCTCCACGAACACCCGGCCTGCCACGTCCGCCACCTCGTCCAGCGGCCGCGGCGCCACCCGCCCACGCATGCCCACGAGATTACTGACTGAGTCAGTCAGTCTTCAGGTCCCGGGGGGAGAGCCGGCCGGACGCGGTCGCGCACGGGTGCGGGTAGCGGATGCGCAGGGCCGCCGCGGCCAGCGCCGCGACCCCGACGACGATCGCGCCCAGCAGCAGCGCCGGCCGGTAGCCCCCGTGCAGCAGCGGGGCGGCGACGAGCGGGCCGGCGATCTGCCCGGCGCTGTAGCCGACCGTCAGCCCCGCGACCGCCCGCGGGACGCCGAGGTGTGTCCCGATGGGCAGGGCGACGGTGACGACGGCGAGGAAGGTCGCCCCGAAGAGCACTGCCGAGACGAGCGCGGCGACCGCCCCGTCGAACAGCGCGGGCAGCGCGATCCCGACGGCCTGCACGGCGAGCGCCACGATCAGCAACGTCGGTCGCGACCATCGGCGGAGCAGCATCGACCACAGCGCGCACGAGGGGAGGGCCGCGAGCCCCACGACGATCCACGCCGACGCCCCGATCGCGGGGGAGCCGTTCTGCTGCACCGCGGCGACGAGGAACGTGCCCGCGATGATGTAGCCGACGCCCTCCAGCGTGTAGGCGACGGACAGCGCCACGAACCACGGCCGGGCCCGGACGCGCCCGCCACGCTCGGGTGCCGCGGGCGGTGTGGGGTCCCGGCCGACGGGCAGCACCCACGCGACCGCGGAGAGCACGGCCGCCAGCGCCGCCGACGCCCACCACGCGACGGTCCAGTCCGCGATCGGACGCAGCACCGCCACGAGGAGCCCGGTCAGCGCGATGCCGCCGCCGACGCCGCCCATCGTCCAGCCGACGAGATGGTCGGGTCGGCCGCGCAGGTCGGCGACGACCGTCGTGAACATCGCGACGAAGACGATCGCGCTCGCCGCCCCCGCGACACCCCGCAGCAGCTCCCACACCACGGCGTTGCGCGTCGCGGCCATGAGCGCCACGGACACGACCAGCAGCACGAGCGAGATCCGGTAGATGCCGCGGGACCGCACCGTCTGGGGCACGACCGTCCCGAGCACCGCGCCGACGAGGTACCCGACGTAGTTCGCGGTCGCGACCGTGGCAGCGGCCTGCGCGCCGAGCCCGGCCTGGGCCTGCATCATCGGCAGGATCGGGGTGAAGCCGAACCGCCCGATGCCCATCGCCGCCGCGAGTGCGCAGGCACCGGCGACGACCGTGCGCCACGGCGTCGCCGTGCCCGACGCCGCCGCGGCCCGCGTGGTCATCGGTCTCCTGTCCGTCGACGTTCCCTCGACGCTAAGGCCTCGACCGTGAACCCGGGGAAGTAGTTGTCTCAAGTCTAGTACTTGAGATAACATACTGTCGGACGATCAAGGAGGGCGCATGAAGCTGCGGTCTGTCGAGGTGGATCGCGCGGGATTCCGCTCGGCGCTCGGGCGGTTCGCGTCGAGTGTCAACGTGATCTCGATGCGGGACGAGGCGGGTGAGCCGCTGGGCATGACCGCGACGGCATTCTCGTCGGTGTCGGACGAGCCGCTTCTCGTGCTGATCTGTGTGAACCGGGAGACGCGCACGTATCGGCACGTCGTACGGACCGGGCGTTTCGGCGTGAACGTCATGAGCGCGGCCGCCAGGGCGATCTCCGACCACTGCGCCCGGCCGGGGGCCGACAAGCGGCTGCGGGACGAGTGGCTCGTCCCCGTCGGGGAATGGACGTCACCGGCACTGCGCAACGCGTTGGCATTCCTCGACTGCGAGGTCGACAGCGACACCGCGGCGGGTACCCACGCGATCCTGGTCGGTCGCGTGACGGGGGTCGGCCTGGCAGAGGGCGACCCTCTCCTCTACTTCAGCGGGCGCTACGCGCATTTGCGTACTGAAGTACAGTACCGGCGACCGCTACCGCTGCCCATTGCCTGGGATGGCAGCGAAGACTGGGTGGCCGCGTGACGCGTGCCGCCATCATGTGAGACCGAGGTGACCGTGGGCGACGTGCGGCGACTGGTCGTCGGTATGACCGGGGCGTCGGCGCCGATCCTCGCGATCCGGATGTTGCAGGCCCTGCAGGCCGCCGAGGTGGAGACGCATCTGGTGGTGTCGCGCGGCGCGCGGCGGACATTGGCGGTCGAGGAGCCGGCGTGGCCGCTTGGCGAGGTGGAAGCCCTGGCGGATGTCGTGCATCGCCCCGAGGACATGGCGGCACCGATCGCCAGTGGCTCGTTCGGCGGTCTCGGAATGGTCATCGTGCCGTGCTCGATGAACGCGCTCTCCTACGTCGCCCACTCCGCGGCGCCGGACCTGGTGGCCCGGGCGGCGGACGTGACGCTCAAGGAGCGCCGCCGCCTCGTCCTCGTTCCTCGCGAGAGTCCGCTCCATCTCGGCCATCTGCGCAACATGGTCGCGGCCACCGAGCTCGGCGCGATCGTCCTCCCGCCGGTGATCGGCACCTACTACCGACCGACGAGCCTGGGCGACGTGGTGGACCACCTCGTCGGGCGTGTCCTCGACCTCTTCGACATCGAGCACGACCTGGTCCGGCGTTGGGCCGGCCCGCCGGTCGCCACGGGGCGACGGTGAGCGGGTCACCGGTGACGTCGCCCGGCCCCGGTGCCCCGCGGGCCGGCCGATCCTGCGGAAGTGGTGAGTGATGGACGACGGGGTGGCGGCCTACGCGACGTGGTCGGACGTCGGGGCCACGCAGCGGGACGCCGACTTCCGGGCCTATGCCTTCAACATCGCAGAGGCGCGCTACGTGATGCGCCGCGTCACGCGGATCATCAACGAGGAGGCGAAGAAGCGGGGGTTCGACCCGTTGCAGCACCAGGCGCTGCTGCAGATCTACGGGGTCCGCGAGGGTGTGCAGCTGACGATCAGCGGTCTCGGCGAACGCCTCGACGTGCCCGCTGCGTTCGCCTCCCGGCTGGTGCGTGCGCTCGAGGGCGAGGGGTACGTCGTCCGAACCCCCTCCGAGCAGGACAGGCGCGTCACGTTCGTCGAGGCGACCGACGCCGGCGTGCGGATGCTGCGCGAGATCGACGAGGAGGTCCACCGCCACGTGGCCTTCTTCCAGCACTCGTTGCGCGACGAGCAGCGGATCGCCGCGCTGTCGATCTTCGCCTTCTACGTGGGGATCGACGCCGACTCCCCGATCGCCGACGCGCTGCGCGCCGAGCGCGAGGCTCCGGACGCGGTCTGACGCTCCCGACGAGGCGGTCGTGGGTCGCGCCTCGTTAATTGGACGTGAATTACTTGACCTGAGTTAGCTACTGAAGTTAGCGTCTTCACTCGACCATGAGGCGTGGGACACACCCGCCCGGGATGAGGAGAGGTACGCATGCATCACCGAGGTCCCTCCGGGCCCCGTGACGGCTCGCCGTCGCGGGCCCGCCGCACGCGCCGCACCGTCCTCGCCGTCGTCGGTGCCGTCGCGGCCCTGACCCTGGCGGCCTGTGGCGGCGGGGCGTCGGGTTCCGCCGGCTCGAACACGGTCCGCGTCGCGATCGCCCCGACGGGCACCGCGCTGCCGGTGGTGGTCGCCGACAAGCAGGGCTTCTTCACGGCGCAGGGCCTCGACGTCACCTATCAGGTCTCGAACGTCACGATCTCCGACCAGCTCGCCACGCTCGGGCGGCAGTTCGACGTCGCCATGGGGACGCAGCCGGCGCTGCTGACGGCGGCCGCCCAGGGCATCAAGCTCGCCAACATCACCGGCGGTGCCGTCGACTCGAAGGACAACCCGCAGACCGACTTCGTCGCCTCCGCCGGCAGCGGCATCACCGACTACGCCGACCTCAAGGGCAAGAACCTGGGCGCCCTGACCCTCACGGGCAACATCCACTACGCGGTGCTCAACGCGGCCAAGGAGGCCGGGGCCCCACTGGGTCAGGACACCAACTGGGTCGTCGGCACGGTCCCGCAGCTGCCCGACACGCTCAAGGCCGGTCGGGTCGACGGCATCGAGGAGATCGAGCCGTTCGCCGGCATGACCGTGGCCAACGGCGGGGTCTCCCTGGGCTCGCCCTTCCGTTCCCTCGGCGACGAGGCCTTCCTTGGCATCTTCCTGGCCTCGAAGGACTGGGCCGACGCCAACCAGGACACGGTGCTCAAGTTCAACACCGCGCTCGCCCAGGCGGCCGACTGGATCACGAAGAACCAGGCCGAGTCGCTGAAGCTGCTGGGGTCCTACACCAACACCTCCGAGGCCGTGCTCTCGAAGACCCGGCTCCCGGACTTCAAGTTCCAGACGACCGCTGCGGACCTCAAGGCGGTGCAGGGCGCCGACACCGACACCTGGATCGGCCTGCTGAAGGAGTTCGGAAACTTCAAGGGCTCCGTGACCTCGGCCGACGTCCTGCCGAGCTGGGCCGGATGAGCGCCCCGACCGCGCCGGCGGACGTCGTCGCCAAGTGGGAGGCGCACTTCCCCCGCGAGGAGCTCGAGACGCTTGCCCTGGCTGGCTACGGCAACCGGCTGGGTTTCGGCACCCGCCCCGCGCTGCTGGTCGTCGACGCGACCTACAGCTTCTGCGGTGCGGAGCCGCTGCCGATCCGCGACGCCATCGCGGTCAACCGGCGTTCCTGCGGCGACCGCGCGTGGGCGGCCCTGGAGTACATCCGCGAGCTGCTCGCGGCGGCCCGCGCGGCCGGGATCCCGGTCGTGTACAGCGCCATGCGCGACCCGGTCGACCCCGCCTACGAGCCTGGGCTGTGGGGAGCGAAGAACACCCGCGGCGTCGAGGACGGTGGATCGCCGGGGGAGGGCCGTGACAACGAGATCCTCGACGAGATCGCACCCGGGCCCGGCGAGATCGTCTTCGCGAAGGACAAGCCGAGTCTGTTCGTCGGGACCGGGCTGCCCGGGTACCTGGTCGCCCGCGGCGTCGACTCGCTGATCATCTGCGGCGGCACCTCCAGCGGCTGCGTCTACGCCACCGCCGTCGACGGCTTCTCCCACAACTACCGGGTCGCGGTCGCCCGGGAGGCGTCCTTCGACCGTGTCGACACCCCGCACTGGGCAGCCCTGCTCGACATCGACATGAAGTACGGCGACGTCGTCGGCACGGCCGAGGTGGTCGCTCACCTCGCCGCGCTCCGGACCCGCGCCTGACATCGGAAGGAGACGCGCATGGCGAGCCCCACGGCGGTCCCGGACTGGCGGACCGTCTTCCCGGAGAACGAGCGACGGATCTACGAGGCCGCGCGGTTCGGCGGTCTGCTCGAGCCGGGACGGCGCCCCGCGGTCATGGTCATCGACGTCGTCGAGTCGTTCGCCGGACGGCCCGGCGAGGACATCCTCGACGCCATCGGCGAGTACCGGACCAGCTGCGGGCCCGCCGGTGAGGGCGCGATCGAGGCGATCGGCACGCTCCTGGACACCGCCCGAGCGACCGGCGTGCCCGTCGTCTACACGAAGGGCAGCGTGGTCGACAAGTTCCACTCGGGCGACTCCGTCAAGGGCACGCGGCCAGAGGAGGTCGCGAGCGTCTACGGCGCGCCCATCGTCTCGCGGATCGCGCCGCTCGAGTCCGAGTACGTCCTGGAGAAGACCAAGGCCTCGGCGTTCTTCGGCACGCCGATGACGTCGTTCCTGCAACGCCACGGCGTCGACACGCTGCTGGTCTGCGGGACGTCGACGAGCGGGTGCGTGCGGGCGTCGGTCGTGGACGGGTTCTCCCATGGCTACCGCGTCTGGGTCGTCGAGGACTGCGTGTTCGACCGGGCACCGACCTCGCACGCCGTGAACCTCTACGAGATGAACCAGAAGTACGCGTCCGTCGTCACCCTCGACGACGCCTGCCGGTACCTGCATCAGGTGCAGAAGGAGCAGTCGTGAGCGCGGCGGGCCGGGTCGCCGCGGGCAGCGCCCCGGCGGTCGCGGACGACGCCGCGCCGGGCGGGGTGTCCGTCGAGTGCCGCGGGCTCTCGATCGACGTTCCGACCGACGACGGCCCGAAGCGGATCGTGGAGGGCCTCGACCTGCGGGTCGAACCGGGCGAGTTCGTCTGTGTCCTCGGCGCCTCCGGCGTCGGCAAGACGACGGTGCTGCGTGCGCTCGGCGGCCTCGTGCCGCCCACCCCCGGCTCAGTACTCGAGGTCGACGGCCGGCCCGTGGACGGCCCCCCGGACGCCGGGGTCATGGTGTTTCAGAACTACGCGTCGTCGCTGCTGCCGTGGCGCACCGCGCTGTCCAACGTGGAGCTCCCGCTCGAGGGCTCCGTGCGCGACCGCGGCACCCGTCGGGAGCGGGCGATGGCGGCTCTGCGGCTCGTCGGCCTGGCCGACCGGCACGCCGCCTACCCGGCCGAGCTGTCCGGCGGTATGCAGCAGCGCGTGCAGATCGCCCGGGCGCTGGTCGTGCGGCCGCGGGTGCTCTTCATGGACGAGCCGTTCGGTGCCCTCGACGCCATGACCCGCGAGGGGCTGCAGGACGAGCTGCTGCGTATCCACGCCCGCACCGCGATGACGGTCGTGTTCATCACCCACGACATCGAAGAGGCCGTCTACCTGGGGACCCGGCTGATCGTGTTGGAGGGCAGGCCCTCCGCCGTGGGGCACGACCTGCGCAGCCCGATCGGCCCCGACCGCGAGCAGGTGGCGACGAAGGAGTCCGCCGAGTACCTGCGGCTGCGCCACGAGCTGTACGCCGCGGTCCGCGGTGAGCGGAGCGGGGGAGCGCCGTGAGCGCCGGCGTCCAGGTGCCCGTCGCGCCGGGCGTCGCCCCGGACGCGCCGCCACGGCGTCGGCGGGTCAACCTCCCGGGGCTGGCCCTGGTCGTCACGCTCGCGGTCCTCTGGGAGGTCCTGGTCCGGACGGTCCTGCGCGCCTTCGACAACCTCGCGCCGACCACGGAGATCATCCGTTCCTTCGGCGAGCTCGTCGCCCGGGGCGACCTGGCCGCGCAGATCGGGCACACCGTCGCGGTCACACTGATCGGCTGGGTCGTCTCGACCGTCGTCGGCGTCGTGCTCGGCGTCTGGCTGGGCCTGTCGGGCGTCGCGTGGCGCTGGTCGATGGCGAGCGTGGAGGTGCTGCGGTCGCTGCCGTCGATCGCGTTCGTGCCCGTCGCGATCCTCGTGTTCGGGTTCTCCGAGCAGATGGAGCTCGTCCTGATCATGTACGTCTGCCTGTGGCCGGTGCTGATCGCGACGATCGAGGGTGTGCGCGGTGTCGGGCCCGGCCTCCTCGACAGCGCCCGCACGTTGAACCTCGGCCGGCTGCGGACGTGGCGCTGCGTCGTGCTGCCCGCCGCGGTCCCGCGCCTTCTGGTCGGGGTGCGCCTCGCGCTGGCGCTCGCCGTCGCACTCGCGGTGATCGCCGAGATGCTGGGCAACCCGGCCGGGCTCGGGTTCGGAATCGTATTCGCCCAACGCGGCTTCCAGCCGGGGCAGGTCTTCGCCTACCTGTTCACCATCGGCATCGTCGGGTGGGCGTTGAACGCGCTGTTCACGGGCGCGGTCCGGATGTTCGCACCACGGTTCGCGGGGTCGCTGTGAGTACGGCGACCCGCGTCCCGCGGAGGAGGAGCGCGGCCGGGATCCCGCCGTTGCGCGGGCTGGCGCCACTGGTCGCCGTGCTCGTGCTGTGGCAACTGCTCGCCCCGGCCGACGACCCGTACTTCCCGCCCCCGAGCCGCTGGTTCGCCGCGCTCGGCGAGCTCGACGGCGCCGGCACACTCTGGTCGCCGCTGCTGACGACGCTCGTGACGTTCGTGATCGCGCTGGTCATCGCCACGCTGCTCGGCGCGGCGATCGGGGTCGCGGTGGGCAGGGCGCCGGGCGCAGACCGCGTGCTGGGCCCGACCTTCGAGTTCGTCCGGACGATTCCCGCCGGTGCGCTGGTCCCGGTGGCGGTCCTCGTGATCGGCTACACCCGGTCGATGACGATCGCCGTCGTGGTCGTGACGTCGCTGTGGCCGGTGCTGCTTGCCACCCGGGCCGCGGCCCGCCAGCTCGACGTCGCCCGGCTGGAGACGGCCCGGGTCCTGCACCTGAGCCGGCTCGACACCTTCCGCAAGGTCGTGCTGCCGTCGCTGAGCTCGAGCATGGTGCTCGGCCTGCAGATCTCGGCCCCGCTCGCGTTGATCATCACGATCGTCGTGGAGATGATCACGCAGGTCGACGGGCTCGGCAAGCAGATCGGCCTCGCCCAGTCACAGTTCCAGGCCGCCACGGTCTTCGGGCTCGTCGCGGTGACGTGCCTGATCGGGCTCGCCGTCAACATCGTGGCCGCGGCGCTGGCCCGCGCGACCCGCCGCTACGCCGCCTGACCGGAGGGACACATGACCTACCCGTACGACGACTTCCGCGGCTACCTCGACTCGCTCGACGCGGCGGGCCTGCTCGTGCGCGTCACCGAGCCGGTGAACAAGGACACCGAGCTGGTGCCGCTGGTCCGGCTGCAGTTCCGTGGCCTGCCCGAGGACGCGCGCCGGTCGTTCCTGTTCGAGAACGTGACCGACGGCCGCGGACGGCACTTCGACGGTGGCGTGGCGATCGCGACGTTCGCGGCGTCGCGGCGCGTCTACGCCCATGCGCTCGGCGCCGAGCTGGACCAGCTCGGCGCGGTCTGGCAGCGCGCCCTCGGCGAGCCGATCGAGCCCAAGCTCGTCGACACCGGCCCCTGCAAGGAGCGCATCGTCCTCGGTGACGACATCGAGTCGACGGGTGGGGTCGACGCGTTCCCGCACCCGATCTCGACGCCCGGCTTCGACAACGCGCCGTTCCTGACCTCCCCGTACTGGGTCACGAAGGATCCCGAGACCGGCGAGTACAACGTCGGGACGTACCGAGGGATGATCAAGGGACCGGGACGGGTCGGCCTGCAGATGGACACCCCGAGCCAGCACATCGCGATCCACCTGCGCAAGGCGCGCGCCCTCGGTGTGCCGCTCGAGGTGGCCGTGGTGCTCGGCGCGGTGCCGGCCGTCGGCCTCGCGAGCGTGCAGAAGGTGCCGTTCGGGGTCAGCGAGTACGGGGTGGCGGGCGGCTTGATGGGCCGGCCGCTGGAGGTGGTGCGCTGCGAGACGGTGGACCTGGAGGTCCCGGCGACCGCCGAGATCATCCTCGAGGGTCGGATCGACCCCACCCACCTCGAGCCGGAGGGACCGTTCGGGGAGGCCAGCGGGTACATGGGCCCGCGCACGTCGTCGCCGGTGCTCGAGCTGACGGCGATCACCCACCGCGAGAAGCCGGTCGTGCAGGCGTTCATCAGCGAGTTCCCGCCGAGCGAGTCCACGCTGATGCGCAAGATTGGTTTCGAGAACGTGTACCGGCGCTTCCTGCAGCAGTCCTGCAACATCTCGTCGGTCGTCGACGTGACGTTCTACGAGATGGCGACGTGCAACATGTTCTTCGTCATCAGGATGAAGGACCCGTCGCCGGGGCAGGCGTGGCAGGCGTTGTACGCCGCGTCGGGCTACGAGCCGTCGATGGGCAAGTACATCGTCGCGGTCGACGACGACGTCCACCCGTCCGACCTCGGGTCCGTGGTGTGGGCGCTGAGCTTCCGCACGCAGCCGGCCCGCGACGTCAAGATCCTCGGCGACAAACTCCCGAGGCTGGACCCGTCGATGCCGCTGGCGCCCGGCGCGCCGCCGGTGGCGAGCGGGTCCGCGATGCTGATCGACGCCACCCGGTCGCACCCGTACCCTCCGACGTCGTTGCCCGCGGAGCCCTACATGGCTGCCGCGCTCGAGCGCTGGAATCGGCTCGGCCTCGGCCCGCTCGACCTCACCGTCCCCGTCTCGGGTTACGAGCTGGGGGACTGGACGGAGGAGAACCGGGAGGAGGCCGCCCTGGCCGTGCTCGGCCGCTACCTGGAGACCGGTGCGAAGCTCCACGGCCGGTGAGGGGCGGCTCGCCGGGCCGGGGCGGCGCACGCCCACGGCCCCGGCGCGGTCACCCCGGCGCGACGGTGAAGCGGCGCAGCCGCAGCGCCGGGTTGGTCGTGCGGACGGCGGTGAGGACCGCGGGGTCGACGTCGGCGACGATCATCCCTTCCTCCTCGCCCGCATGTGCGAGGACGCCGCCGAGCGGGTCGACGATCATGCTGGCGCCGACGCCGACCGGCGGGACGTGGTCGGCGGCGACGACGAAGCACGTGTTCTCGATCGCCCGCGCCCGGCACAGCGTCGTCCAGTGGTCGAGCTTGTTCGGCCCGGCGACCCATTCGGCGGGCACGGCCAACAGGTCGGCCCCGGCGTCGACGAGGTAGCGGCTGACCTCGGGGAACCGCAGGTCGTAGCAGGTCTGCAGGCCGAGGGTGAGATCGCCGAGGGCGAGGGTCTCGGGTGCCTCGATCCCGCCGGGCCGCATCCAGTCGGACTCCCGCGAGCCGAAGGCGTCGTAGAGGTGGATCTTGCGGTAGACGGCCCGGACGCCGTGGCCGTCGGTCGCGACCAGGGTGTTGGAGACGCGGGGATCGTCCGGGCCGGTCGCGGCCTCGACCATGCCTGCGACGAGCAGCAGGTCGTGCTCGGCCGCGAGCGCGGTGAGGGACCGGACGAACGAGCCGTCGAGCGGCTGCGCGCCCGCCAGGAAGGCCTCGCCGAGTACCGGCGCGAACCAGGAGCTGTACTCGGGCAGCACCAGCACGTGCGCACCGGCGGTCGAGGCCTGCTTCGCGAACCGCGCGATGCGGTCGAGGTTGGCGTCCGTGTCCCGGCTCGGGGCGAACTGGGCGGCGGCGACGCGGGTGGGCGGCGAGGTCATGGAGTCTCCCGGGGTCGATGCTTTACCACGCAGTACATTATCTAAACACTTGACTCAACTCATCTATTTTGGTTGCCTATTTGGGCGAGACACCGAACCGGGCGGGGGCGACCTGCTCGTGTGCACGAGGAGGGACGGGCGATGACCCGCTCTGGCAAGGACTACATCTCGGGCCTCAAGGACGGCCGGCGGGTGTTCATCGACGGCGAGTACGTCTCCGACGTCGCGGCGCATCCCGCGTTCGCGGGCGCCGTCACGTCGATCGCGGCCGTCTACGACCAGGCCGACGATCCGGCGAACCGCGAGGTCATGACCTTCCCGTCGCCGCGCACCGGCGCACCGGTCAACCTCTCGTTCCTGATCCCGCGCAGCGAGGACGACCTCCATCGGCGCCGGCTCGCGCTGCGACGCTCCGCCGAGGCGACGGCGGGCCTGATGGGCCGCGGGCCCGAGCACGTCGCGGGCTTCCTCGCCGGCTGGGCCGGCCGCGCGGACGTGTTCGCCGAGGGCGGTGAGCGCTACGCGGAGAACATCACGGCGTTCTACGAGTACGTCCGCGACAACGACCTGTACTGCAGCTACGCGATCGTGCCGCCGCAGATCGACCGCAGCAAGCCCGCCCACCAGCAGGCCGATCCCCACCTCTACGCGGGGGTCAAGGAGGAGCGCGAGGACGGCATCGTCGTCGCAGGGGCGCAGATGCTCGGTACCGGTGCCGCGATCTCGGACTTCCTGATCCTGTCCTGCATCGTCCCGCTGCGCGAGGGCGACGAGAACTACGCGATCTCGGTGGCCGTCCCGCTCGGTGCCGAGGGCCTCAAGGTGTACTCGCGACGCGGCTACGCCGAGGCCGCCACCAGCGTCTTCGACTACCCACTGGCCAGCCGGTTCGACGAGACCGACGCGCTGATCGTCCTCGACGACGTGTTCGTGCCCTGGGAGCGGGTGTTCGTCTTCCGCAACCGCGAGGTCCTCGCCGGCTCCTGGAACCGCACCCCCGCGCACCTGTTGGGCAACAACCAGGCCCAGGTCCGGTTCTCGGTCAAGCTCGACCTGCTCACCGGGCTGGCCCAGCGGGTCGCCGCGATGAACGGCTCGGACACGTTCCCGCCGGTCCGGGGCACCCTCGGTCAGCTGGCCGCGCACGCGGCCATGGTCAGCGGGCTCGTCGCGGCACAGGAGCAGGAGTGCGAGATCGACGAGCACGGCGTGGCCTGGCCGGGCCGGGCGTCGAACTTCGCGGTGCAGACCCTGCAGTCGGAGTTCTATCCGAAGCTCCTGCAGCTGGTGCGTGACCTGTGCGGCGGCGGGATCATCCAGCTGCCCTCCGGCGTGGGCGACTACGACAACCCGGAGGCCGCCGCCGACCTCGAGCGCTACGTGCAGTCACCGGGCTGGCCCAGCGAGGAGCGCGTCAAGCTGCTCAAGCTCGTGTGGGACCTCGTCGGGTCGGAGTTCGCCGGCCGGCACGAGCAGTACGAGATGTTCTACGCCGGAGCGCCGTTCCTGGTCCGCACCCGGATGGCGCAGGTCTACGACTTCGCCGCGGCGGGCGAGCTGGTCGACCGCGTCATGGGCGGCTACGACCGGCACGGCCGCCTCGGCACCGACGGGACGGCCGCCTGATGGCGCCACTGCGGATCGGCGTTCCCGACCTCGTCTCGCCCTCGTACTTCCCCGCGATCGCCGCCGTCGAGCTCGGGTTGCTCGGCGACGAGGGCGTCGACGCGACGGTCGAGCTCGTCTTCCCGGTCACCGACGCCGCGGTGGCGTTGCGGGACGGGAGCCTGGACGTCCTCGCCGGTGCGGCGCACGCCCCGCTGTACGCGTTCCCGCGCTGGGACGGAGCGAGGCTCGTCGCGGCGATCTCCCGCAACACCTACTGGTTCCTGGTGGTGGCCGCGGAGCGCGGAGTCGGCCGTGGGGAGCTGACGAAGCTGCGTGACCTCCGCATCGGCGCCGCACCCGGCGTCGACGAGGGGCTGCGCCAGCTGCTCGTCAGGTCCGGTGTGGACCTCGACGAACGTGAGCTGCACATCGGCCCAGTGCCCGGCGTCGCGGCCGGCACGGTCTCGTTCGGGGTCGCCGCCGCCGAGGCGCTCGCCGACGGCAGGGTCGACGCGTTCTGGGCCAACGGCATGGGCGCGGCGGTCGCCGTCGCCGATGGCACCGGCACGGTCGTCGTCGACGCGCGCCGCGACGGGGGCATCGGTGCGGGCCTCACCTTCGCCGGGGTCTCCACGACCCAGGCGTTGATCGACCGAGACCCCGCGACGGTCGGCGCCGTCGTGCGCGCGCTCCGCCGTGCCCAGGTGCTGCTCGCCGAGGAGCCCGGCCGCGCCACCGAGGTGGGCCGGCGGCTCTTCCCGGCGCGCGAGGCCGAGCTGATCGCCGAGCTCGTCCGCCGCGACGCCCCCTGGTACGACACGGCGATCACCCCCGAGGCCGTGGCCGGGCTGAGCGACTTCGGCCGGCTCGCCGGACTCCTCCCCGATCCCGCCGACGAACCCGCGTACGACCACGTCGTCGCCACCGACCTCGCATCCACCGGGAGCATCCGATGACACCCCGGCCCACGGCCCCCGCGCCCCTCGTCCTCTCCGTCGCGGGCACGGACGACACACTGACGCTGACCGACTTCGACCTGGTCGTCGCCGGATACACGGGGCGCGACGAGGCCGCCGTCCGCGAGCACATCGAGGAGCTCGCCGCGATCGGCGTCCCTGAGCCGGAGACGGTCCCGGCGTTCTACCCGCTCGACCGGACACTCGCCGTCGTCGCCGACGAGATCGTCGTACGCGGCGCCGGTACGTCCGGCGAGGTCGAGCCGCTGCTGGTGCGTGTCGGCGGGCGTCTCTACCTCGGGGTCGCCTCCGACCACACCGACCGCGACCTGGAGCGGACCAGCGTGGCCGACTCGAAGGCCGCGTGCCCCAAGCCGATCGGGCGCACCGTGGTGCCCGTGCCCGCGGACCTCGACTGGGACTCCGTCGCCATCCGGTCCACGGTGGACGGCCGTCCCTACCAGGACGGGTCGCTGAAGGCACTGCGTGTCCCGACCGACGTCCTCGCGATGTACCCGGCGGCGGACGGACGCGACGTGGTCATGCTCGGCGGGACCGTGCCCGTGATCGGCGGGGAGTTCGTCATGGGGACGTCGTGGGAGATGACCCTGCAGCCCCCCGGTGGCCGGGCCCTCGAGCTCGACTACCGAGTCGTCGTCGAAAAGGGAGACCAGGCATGAGCAAGCCCGAGATCGAGTTCACCCCGGTCGAGAAGATCGAGTACACGCCCTGTGCCGGCGTCGTCCCCGAGCTCACCGAGCGGATCCTCGCCCGGGACCCGGAGAGCGGTACGGCGACACGGATCCTGCGGTTCGAGCCCGGGACCGACACGACCCCGAACGGGGTGCAGGTGCACGACTTCTGGGAAGAGGTCTACATCATCGAGGGCGAGATGACCGACCTGCGGCTCGGTGAGACCTTCTCCGCCGGCCAGTTCGCATGCCGCCCGCCCGGCATGGAGCACGGCCCGTGGGTCGCGGGTCCGCAGGGCTGCCTCACCTACGAGGTCCGGTACGTCACGACGGGTTGACGCCGGCCGGCGGCGGGCGCGGCGTCGGCTTGTCGGGCCACTGCCCGGGTTGCTAGAAGTGAGGCACCGCCCGTCGGCCGTCCCACGGTCGGTCGACGCCTCCCCCGGCAGGAAGGCGCGCAGTGGACCGCACGTCGGAGCTGGCCCTCATCGACGAGATCGCCGACCTCCTCGCCCGCGGAACGACGGCGATGGCGCCCGACGTCGGGCGGGTCGGCGCGGCCGACCTGGTGGGGCCGGAGCGCACGTCCGCGGAGCGGCGGCTGTTCACCGACCGCCCGCTGGTCGTCGCGCCCGCTGCCGCGATACCCCGGCCCGGCGACTTCGTCGCCGACGAGATCGTGGGGATCCCGCTGCTGGTCGTGCGGGGTGACGACGGCGTCGCCCGGGTCCTGCTCAACGCCTGCCGGCACCGCGGGAACCTGGTCTGCCAGGAGCCGTCGGGCAACCGCCGGGTCTTCTCGTGCGAGTACCACGCCTGGACCTACGACCGGCAGGGACGCTGCCGCAGCGTCGTCGACCGGGTGGGGTTCGCCGGCCTCGGCGAGGCCGACACCTCGCTGGTGGCGTTCCCCGCCGAGGAGCGGCACGGCCTGATCTGGACGCGGCTGGCGGCGGGTGCGGACCTCGACGTCGCCGCATGGCTCGGTCCGGACCTCGACGCGGAGCTGGCCGGGTACGCCCCCCACGCGCGCCACCTCTACGCCGGTGAGACGACGTCGTTCGCCTTCAACTGGAAGTTCGGGGTCAACACCTTCCAGGAGCTGTTCCACCTGGCGTTCCTGCACCGCAAGACGCTCGGCTCGGCGTTCATCTCCAACGTGTCCGCCTACCGCAGCTACCCGCTGCACCAGCGGCTGACCGTCGTGCGCAGCACGTTCCCCGAGATGGCCGCGGGCCCGCGGGAGCAGCGGTCGCTGTTCCCGCACTGCACCCTCGTCTACGTGCTGTTCCCGAACACGGTGTTCGTGTGGCAGCTCGACCACCTGGAGGTCTGGCGGTTCACGCCGACACCCGGCGACCCGGGCTCGTGCCAGGTCGGGCTCTGGCTCACGACGGAGCAGGAGCCGCGGACCGAGGGCGCCCGCCGGCACTGGCAGCGCAACTGGGACCGGACCACGGCCACCGTCTACGGCGAGGACTTCGCGACGATGGCCAACATCCAGCGCACCCTCGCCTCCGGCGCGCTGCCCGAGATCGTGTACGGGCGCAACGAGATCGCCCTGCAGGACTACTACCGCGACATCGGCGAGGCGCTCCGGTCCGCGGACGGGGCGTGACCGATGGACCCGACGACACGGGCGCGGCGACCGCGGACCGCGGCGCTGCGGCTGGCCGGTGGGCCCGGGGACATGGCGTTCTGGGTGGCGGAGCTGGCGCACCGGGCGGCGGACCCGGGCGCGGTGGCCCGGGCCGTCGCGGCGATCGAGCCCGCTGCGGCACCGCTGCTGCGGCCGGCAGCGGGTGCGCCGCCGGAGTCGCTGGTCGCGCTGGACCCGTTGCGCGACCGGCCCTATCTCGACGAGGACCCCGACGCCGCGGTCCTCGTCGACGTCCTGCTCACCGGGCTCTCGCGACCCCGCGCCGAGTACCCCGACAGCCGGGTCTGGGCGGCCGACCGCATCGACGGCCCCGACGACCTGGCCGGCCGCCACCGCGCGGTGCGCGCGCTGCTCGATCTCGACTCGATCTACGCGACGCCCGAGTGCCGCGCCCGGCTGGAGGGCCGGGCCCGCTACAACCTCGCGACCGAGGAACGGGCGACGCGCGGCTGAGCCGACCGCCGGGCACACCCGGCCGCAACCTCGCGGCCGGGTCCGTGGGCGGACGACCACGAGGTTGCGGCCGGAGAGGCGGGTCGGCGCCGCCCTCCCGGTCAGCCGACCGCGCTCTCGCCCCAGATGTCCTCCAGGTAGCGCTGCTCGGCACGCAGGCCCGCGAGCCAGGCGTCACCGTCGGTGTCGGCCGCGCCGTCGCCGCCCTGGTGCACCTCGATCAGCGCGGCGCGGACCGCCGGCGCCATCGTGTTCGCGTTGCCGCACACGTACACGTGCGCACCCTGGTCGAGCAGCCTGCGCACGTCCTCCTGCTCGTCGAGGATCGCCTGCTGCACGTAGCGCCGGTTGTCGGCGACGCGGGAGAAGGCCATGCAGAGCCGCACGATGCCGTCGCGTTCGAAGGCCCGGAGCTCGTCGGAGTAGAGGAAGTCCTGCTCGGGCGTGCGGCAGCCGAAGAACAGCAGTGACTCGCCGACGGGCACCCCGCGCCGCCTGAGCCCGGCCCGCTCCTGCAGGAACCCGCGGAACGGCGCCATGCCGGTGCCCGCCCCGACCATGATCATCGGCGTGTGCGGGTTCTCCGGCGGCCGGAACGGGATCGTCGGTCTGCGGACGAAGGTGAACACGGTCGAGTCCGTCTCGCAGCTGCGCAGGTGCGTCGAGCACACGCCCGCGAACCGGCCGTCGCGGCCGCGGGCGGGCACGTCGAGCACGCCGACGGTGATGTGGCAGGTCTCGGACTCCGAGGGCGCCGACGAGATCGAGTAGTACCGGGGCCGCAGCGGCGGCAACATGTCGAGGAACTGCGCGAACGACAGGTCGCAGCTGGGGTACGCGTCGAGCAGGTCGAGCACCGTCACGCGCGGCTCGGCGATCGTCTTGCGGTACCGGGCCCGGCCCTCGTCGTCGAGCGTGGTGAGGGCCTGCAGTGCCTCGCGCTCGGCCGGGTCGGTCGCGGACGCCGCGAGGGTCGCGATGTCGGAGCGTCCGGCGACGTCCTGCAGCTCGACGCAGCTGCCCAGCACCCCCAGCAGCGGCGCCGGCTCGTCGAGCGGGAGATGGGTCCACGAGCCGCCGGTGGGCGTGATCGTCACGTAGGTGCCCGCGTCGAGCTTGAAGCGGGCGATCACCCGGCGGATCAGGTCGACGTTGTTGCGGGGCAACACACCGAGGTGGTCGCCGGTCTGGTACTCGGTGCCCGGCGCCAGCGCGATCTCGACATGGCGGGTCGACCGGTCGGCACCGTCGCGGTTGAGCTCGCGGTTGACCCGCACGGTCGACGGCCGGGCCCGGTAGGAGACGACGACCGGGTTGGTGGTCTGCCGGTTGGTCATCGTCACGGTCAGCCGCGGACCCGCCGCGGCGGTGCCGACGGCTGCGGTCTCGAGCCCGAGCGCCTCGGTCATCGCCGGCCACAGTGTCGCGTACCACGCCTCGTACTGGCCGTCGAAGTCCGAGCGCGCGTCGCCCTCGCCGCGGGGGACGACCCGCCGTCCGCCGTGCCGCTCCAGCTGCTCGTCGAGCATGGTGGGGATCGCCTGGTAGGTCGACGCCCAGTCCATGTTGCCGCAGCCGAACACCGCGTACGCCGCGCCGGCGGCCACGTCGGCGGGGGTCGCCGCGTCACGGATCCAGGCGCAGAACCGCTCGGCGTTGTCCGGTGGCATCCCGTTGTACGACGCGCAGACGACGACGAGCCCGCCCTCCTTCGGCAGGTCCGCGACGTGGTCGTCGAGTGCGCCGAGGGTGACGGCGAAGCCGCGGTCGGCGCCGTCCTGGGCGATGCGCGTCGCGATGCCCTCGGCGGTGCCGAGGTTCGAGCCGAACAGCACGGTGAGCGGGGTGCCGTGCCGGTCGCCGACGGGCGCGAGCCGCAGCTTCGGCTTGGCGGCCGGCGCCTGGGCGGCGTTCGGGGCGACGACGACGGTGCCGGTGGTCCGGTCGGGTCGTGGGCGCAGCTGGATGAACAGGCCCTCGGGCTTGAGGGTGAGCGCCTCCTTGATCTTCAGCTCGTAGCCCAGGTGGTCGACGAAGTCGAAGCGCTGCAACAGCATGCCCAGGACGAGCACCGCCTCCTGCATCGCGAACTGGCGTCCGATGCAGGCGCGCTGGCCCGAGCCGAACGGCTTGAACGCGTTGGGCGGCAACGTCGCGCGGAACTCGGCCCGGAAGTGGTCGGGGTTGAACTCCTCGGCGTCCGGCCCCCAGACCTCCGGTAGGCGGTGCAGCATCGGGGTCAGGGCCGTCAACGACGAGCCCTTGGCGATGCGGTACCCGCCGAGGACCACGTCCTCGTAGGGGTAGCGGGTGAATCCCGGCGCGGTCGGCCAGAGCCGCAGGATCTCGTTGAGGATCTGGGTGACGTAGGTGAGCCCCTGGACCTGCTGGAAGCTCGGCATGACGCCCGGGTCGGTGCCCAGCACGCGGTCGACCTCCGCCTGGGCCTTCGCGACGACGTCGGGGTGCTTGATCAGGTAGGCGATGGTGAACGACAGCAGCCCGCTCGTCGTCTCGTGGCCCGCGACCAGGAACGTCAGACACTGGCCGACGATGTTCTCGTCGGGCAGCTTCAGCCCGGTCTTCTTGTCGACGCCCGTGAGCATGCAGCTCAGCAGGTCCTGGTGCTCGTCGGCGTTCCCGGCGCGGCGCCGCTCGTCGAGGATGTTCTGGACCTCCCGCTCCATGTACTTGTTGTCCGCCATGAGCTGCCGCTGCGCCTTGCGGCGGAGCCGGATCAGCGGCGGGAGCAGCCGGGCCCGCTTCTGGGTCTCCGTCAGCGTCCGCATCATCGCGTCGACGAACGGGTGCTGGGTGTTGCGGTAGAACGAGTTGAAGCGGTACCCGAAGCCGCACAACGCGATGGTGTCCAGCGTCAGGCGCGTCATGTCGGCGGTGACGTCGACCTGCTCGCCCGGGTTGAGCCGCTCCCACTTCTGCATCAGCTGCAGCGCGATGTCGATCATCATCGGCAGGTAGCCCTGCATGGCCTGCATGCTGAAGTTGGGCAGCAGGATGTTGTGCGCGCGCGACCACATCGGGTCGTCGGTGTCCGCGGTGAACAGGCCGTCGCTCGGCCGGGTCTTGCGCAGCTCCTTCTGGGCGGTGCCGACGAGCTTGTCGAACCGGGAGTCGTCGCAGAGGTCGTCGACCATCTCCAGGCCCGACACGATGTACCGGTCCCCCACCGGGGTCTTGAGCCGCATGATCGGGCCGTAGGTACGGGTCAGATCCATCAACGCCTGGATCGTGCGGTCGCCCGGGATGTCGAGCGCGTTGCCGATGACGGGCTTCGGCGGCGGACCGGGGATCTCGCTCGCCTCGCGGATCTCGGTAGTGGTCATGATGCAGCCTCCGGAAGCGCGGGGGCGCCGGGACGTCCGGCGCGGACGAGGACGACGACGCCGACGATCACCGCCCAGCCGGGCAGGACGAGGACGACGGCGGGATTGAAGGTCGTGGCCACCAACATCGCGGCGGCCAGCAGGTAGCTGAGGACACCGAGCCAGCGCGGCAGCACGCCGGCCTTCATGAGCAGCGTCGTGGTGGTCATGACGTACATGCCGGCCGCGCGCACCGCGTACACGAAGACGATCGCGTACCCGATGCTCGTGAGCGCGCGGCCGACGTCGGGGCCGGGCAGCGGGCCCGTCCCGATGTCGTTGACGAGCGCGACGGCCCCCGCCGCCGCGGTGCCGCAGAACAGCAGCCCGACGAACAGTCCGCCGGAGAGCAGCTGCAGCGTCGACGGGATGCCCGGGAGGTCCGGCGCCAGCTCGCGGACCAGCAGCCGCAGCGCCGTCATGTGCCAGAGGAAGGCGATCCCGGCGAACGGGACGAGGTAGAGGCCGACGGTGATCAGGACGGTCGTGCCGCCCTGGCCGTAGAAGCTCTCGTAGGCCGAGTCCGAGACGCCGAGGCCGGGCGAGCGGTTCACGAACAGCAGCGCGAGCACCATCAGCACGGCGAAGGCGATGCCGAGGACGCCGGTCAGCCGGGCGTTCTTCGCCGCCTCGGCCGAGACGGTCGGACGGGTTCCGGCGTCGCGCAGGTCAGTCATCCTCGACCCCCCGGTCTTCCGTGTCGGCCGCCCGGCCGCGGTCACGGTCGGGCAGGTCTATCCCCTCGAGCACCCGGAGCAGGTCGAGCACCCCTGTGAACGGCTCGCGTCCCCCTCCGGGCGGGCTGACGACGCCTTCGAGACGGCCGTCGCCGGACCGGAAGAGGTCCAGCTGGATGCGCATGGCCCCTCCTCGCGCATGTCGAGGTGGCGTGCCCGTCGAGCATCGGGGTGGTGACGCCGGTCCCGGCTGTCAGGACCTTCCAGCGGACCTTCCAGTGGCGCCCGGCGGGCGCGGAGACGTCAGAGGTGCGCGGCCAGCTGGCGGCGCGAGGAGATGCCGAGCTTGGCGTAGATGTTGCTGAGGTGGAACGCGACGGTGCGGCCGGTCACGAACAGCGACGCGCCGACCTCGGAGTTCGTGCGTCCCTCCGCGACGAGCCGGGCCACGGCCAGCTCCTGCGGGGTCAGGGCGAGGGCGCCGCCCGCGGCGGGCGGGTGCAGGCCCGCGGCGCGCAACAGCTCGTCGGCCCGTTCGGCGAACGGTGCCGCGCCGAGGCGGGTGAGCCGGTCGTGGGCCGTGCGCAGCAGGTCGACACCCGGCCGTCGTTCGCCCGCGGCGACCAGCGCCCTGCCGAACCCGGCCTCGACGCGCGCCCGCACGGGCTCGGCGGCGATCCGCCCGGCGAGCTCCATCGCGTGCTCGTAGGGCTCCCGGGCGGCGGCGGGGCCGGAGCGCAGCTCCGCGAGCTCGGCGCGCAGCCGCGCCGCCTCGAGCGCGGTCCAGCCGGGTGGTCCGGTGAGGCGGGTGTCGAGGTCGTCGAGGGTGGCCGCCGCGGCGTCGAGGTCGCCGGTGCCGAGCTGCCCCTCGGCGAGGAGGGTGCGCCACGGCACGATCACCGCCCGTACGACGGGCCGGGCGACGGTGTCGTCGGCCCCGGTCAACGGGGCGAGCGCGGCCAGCATCCCGGCGGCGTCGCCCCGGGCCTGGGCGAGCACGGCCCGCGCCGTCGCTGCGTAGGCCTGCCCGCCCCACCACGGCAGCGTCCGGGTCGCGCCCTCCGCGGCCTCGACCCTGGCCGTCGCGAGCTCCCACTCCCCGCGCCCGGAGGCGACATAGCTGGTCAGCGCGTTGGTCAGCCCGGCACCGACGAGGACGCCCGCGTCGCGGGCGAGCGAGACGGCGAGCGCGCCGTTCGCGGCCGACCCGTTCCAGTCCCCCGTCCGGTACTGGGCCTCGGCGAGGTGGGCGAGCAGCAGGATGCGCCCCTGCATCGACATGTCCGCCGCGCCGTCGCGGACCACGCCGGTGAGCACCTCCGCGGCGGCGGCCGCGTCCTGCCGCCACAGCGCGACGACCCCGCGCAGCCCGGCGACCTCGGGGGACCCGCCCTTCGCGAGCAGCGCGTCGACCTCGTCGTCGCCGCCCCGGACGACCTCGGCGACGATCCGCACGAACCGCGCGGTCGGCTCGTCCTCGGGCGGGGGCACCCGGTCCAACGCCTGCCGCGACAGCTCGGCCGCGGCGTCCACGTCGCCCTCGACGAACGACAGCAGCGACAGGTGCGCGGCCGCCGCCGCGCGACCCGCGACGTCGGCGCCCGCGCCGTCGAGGGCGTCGGCGAGGGACACGTGCGCGTCGCGGAACCGGCCCGTCGCCGCCTCCAGCCTGCCGACGACGCGGCTGCGCGCGGGGCCCGGCGGCAGCGCCCGCACGTCGGGTTCGGAACGCAGGGCGCGGCGGAGGTCGCCGCCCGCGAGCATCGCGTCGACGCCGGCGATCAGGCGTGCCCCGCGCGCGTCGGGGGTGGCGCTCAGGTCGGCGGCGGCGAGCAGGTGGTCGGCCGCCGCGCGCCAGCGTCGGGCGTCGACGTCCTCGCGACCCAGGGTGGTCAGCTCGGTGGCGAGCTTCTCGTCCGGGCCGACCGCGGCGGCCACACGGTGGGCCGTGGCGGCCGTCCCGCCGACCAGCTCCGCGGCCGCGCTGTGCAGCTCGTGCCGCCGCGCGGGCGGGAGATCGCCGTGCACCGCGGCGCGGACGAGCTGGTGGGTGAACGCGACGTCGTGACGCGTGCCGCCGGTGATCTCGACGAGCAGCCCTGCGCGCACGGCCTCGTCGAGCGCGGCGACGGGGTCGGCCGGGGCGGCGAGCGCGACGGCGTGCGCGAGGGGGCAGCGGTCGCCGAGCACCGCGGCGGCCAGCACCAGCTCGCGGGCGGCTTCGGCGAGCCCGGCGACGGTGACCAGCACCAACGTCGTGAGCGAACGGGGTGCCGGCAGGGGCGTCGAGGTGTCGAGCAGCGTGGCGTGCGGCAGCTCGCGCAACAACGCGGCGACGTGCAGGGGATGACCGTCGGTGTGTTCGCGCAGTCGCTCGGCGGCCGCGGGGGTCAACGGCCCGACGGAGTCGGCGGCGAGCGCGCCGATCTCGTCGGCGCCGAGGCCCCCGAGGACGACCCGCTGCGGCGCGACGGGCCCGAAGCCGCGGTCCCACCAGCGCGTACCGGGCCCGCCGTCCGGGTCGCGCACGCCGAGCACGACGAGCACCCGGTCGCGGCGCAGCCGGCGGACGGCGAAGGCGAGCGCACCCGCGGACGGGTCGTCGACCCACTGCGCGTCGTCGACCACGAGGAGGACGGGGGCGTCGCCCTCGAGCGCGCCCAGCGTCGCCAGCAGCTCCGCGCCCACCGCCAACGGATCGGCCGAGGGCGACGGCGCACTGCGGGACGTCCCGGGCGGGAGATCGGCGACCAGTTGGTCGACGACCCCGAACGGCAGCGCGACCTCGGCCTCGTCGGCGGCCGCGCGCACCACCGTCACGGCGTCGGCGGCGCCGGGCCCCGGGACGTCGTCGACGAAGCGGCGGAGCAGTGTCGTCTTGCCGATGCCCGGCTCACCCTCGACGAGCACGACCGACGGCCGGCCGTCGCGGGCGGCGTCGAGTGCGCCCGCGAGCACGGCGAGCTCGGCCGCGCGTCCCACGAACGGCTCCGTCCAGGGCATGCACCGAGTGTGGCGAGCGAGCGTGGAGTCGGACAACCGCCGTTCGGCCCGTCGATCAACGCCGAAAGTTTGCATACAATACGGGCGCGAAATCCGCACGACCCGGGCGGCGACGCCCCTCAACGGGAGGCGACTGCATGCAACGCATCGTTCTGACCAACGGCACCTTCCTCACCGGCGACGACCTGACGCCGGTCGCCGGTGCGCTCGCCGTCTCCGACGGGACGATCGAGGACTGCGGCCCGCACGTGCAGGCCCGGCCCGGCGACCACGTCGTCGACCTCGACGGCGGGTTCGCCATGCCGGGGCTCATGGACGCGCACTGCCATCTCGTCTACCGCGACGTGGCCGATCCCTACGACATCGAGCTGCGCAAGTCGGTCCCGCAGGCGACCGTCGACGCCGTGCACAACGCCGCGCTCCTGCTGCGCAAGGGCTTCACGACCATCCGTGACGTCGGCAGCCGGGCCAACATCGGCGTCGAGGTGCGCGACGCGATCCGCCGCGGCGACGTGCCCGGGCCGCGGGTGCTGGCCGCGGGCCGCATCGTGTCGGCGCCCGGCGGGCTCGGCGACTTCCAGCCGTCGCACCTGTTCGAGCACGCGCCGTACCCGCACAGCCTGGCCGTGCAGGTCGTCGGCCCCTACGAGGCCGCGGCGGTCGTGCGCACCCAGCTCAAGGACGGCGTCGACTGGATCAAGGTCGGCGTCAGCGGCACCGGCTTCAACCCGCTGTGCCCCGCCGAGCGCAGCGGCCTGACCGACGTCGAGTTCCACGCGCTGGTCGACGAGGCCGTCCGGCAGGGCGTGCCCGTCGTGGCGCACGCCGAGTCCGCGGACTCGGTGCGCACCGCCGCACGGGCCGGGGTGGCCAGCATCGAGCACGCGCTGTTCCTGGAGGACGATGCGCTGGCCGCGATCGTGGAGCACGGCCTGACGATCTCGCCCACGCTGTCGATGTACCGCGCCTTCGCCGAGCGCGGGCTGGAGATGGGCATCCCGCAGGTGATCGTCGACCAGCACCGGCGCACGCACGAGCACCACGTCGCCAGCATCGCGAAGGCCACGGCCGCGGGCGTGCCGATCGTCGCGGGCGGCGACGCCGGGCTCACCCACTTCGTGCAGGGCAGCTGCGCCGTCGAGCCCGCGACCTACGTCGAGCTCGTCGGCATGTCGCCGCGCGCCGCCCTGCAGTCGATCACCGTCAACATCGCCCGGCTGCTCGGGATCGACGGCGAGGTCGGCACGCTGGCCCCCGGGATGGCTGCCGACGTGCTGGTCCTGCGCCGTGACCCGCTCGCCGACGTCACCGCGCTCGCCGACGACGCCGCC
This sequence comes from Pseudonocardia sp. D17, assembly GCF_036984265.1. Lineage (NCBI taxonomy): Bacteria > Bacillati > Actinomycetota > Actinomycetes > Pseudonocardiales > Pseudonocardiaceae > Pseudonocardia > Pseudonocardia sp. D17. The sequence continues at coordinate 145,670 of NZ_BPRG01000198.1, forward strand.
CGCGCGCTGGTGCTGCAGGGCGGTGTCGTCGTGAGCTGAACGCGGTCAGTACCGGACCACGAGCGTCCCGACGATCGTCGCGAAGACGATGCGGCACTGGCCGAGCACGATGCGCTGGACGTGGGTCTCGACGACGTCGAAGGAGCCGGTACCCGCGGCCGGCGCGGTGATCGCGAGGGTGCCCCGCACCCGCAGCTCGTGGTCGGCGCATCCCGGCGGCGCCGACCTCGGCTCGATGCTGCCGCCGGTGACGGTGCCGCGCACCCCGGGCCTGCTGTTCACCGTGAACGTGCCACCGGTGATCGTCGCCGAGTCGGCCACGAGCGGGGTGTGGTCGACCTTCGCGTCGAACGTCCCCGGGAACTGGCCGATCGCCGGCCCGGCGAAGCTGCCGCGGGTGCTGGTGGCGGCGTACTCGGCCCCGGTGACGAAGTCGGTGCGGGTCGTCGGGGTGGCCGCGGACGCGGCCGCCGGGACGGCGACGCACAACCCGATGACGACGGCCGTGACCGCCGCCAGCCGGGCCCACCGGCGCCGGTGCCGCCTGTGTCGGGGTTCTGCCTGGTCGTGCGGAACGCGAGCGTCCACGGTCTGCCTCCGTGTCGACGTGCCTGGCGTCGGGCGGTCGTCCGGCGTCAGGCGGTGGCGTGTCGTTCACGCGGGGCGTCAGCGTCCGGGCCGCGGTCGGGACCTTCGGCCCCGCCGTAGCGGGCGACGAGCTCGGCGCCGATCCGGGCGAGCTCCGCGCGTACCGACCCGGGTTCGACGACCTCGACGCCCGCGCCCCAGCCCGCGAGGTTCTCCGCGATCGACAGGGCCATCGGCGCGCCGACGCGGACCCGCACCCGGCCGTCCGCCTCGGTGCCGAGCGTCGTGAGGTGGCGTCCGAAGTGGTCGCGCAGGATCGTCACGTGCCGCTCGGGCACGAGCACGACGGCCTCGACCAGTGAGCGGCGTCGTTCCATCTCGCCGACGACCTGTTCCCACTCGCGCGCGAGGTCGAGGTCGGCGGGCCGCTCGGCCGGCTCGGTGGTGACCTCGGCGGTGGCGACCCGGTCGACGCGGAAGGTGCGGCGCCCCTGCACCGTCCCGGCGACCAGGTACCAGTCGCCGTCCTTGTCGACGAGCCCCCACGGGTCGACGACGCGCTCGGACCTGCGCCCCCGGCGGTCGGCGTAGCCGATCCGCACCCGACGCCGCCGCACCACCGCGTCCTGCAGGGCGTCGACCATCGCGGGCCGGTCGCGGTCGTGGCGTCCCCACCGGGCGGGATCGACGACGACCGCGTCCGCGGCGGCCTCGGCGTCGGCCCGGAAGGTGTCGGGCAGCGCCCCGACGAGCTTGCGCAGCGCCGACCGGGCCGCCGGCGCCACGGCCGCACCCGGCCCGGCCAGCGCGAACAGCGCCGTCGCCTCGCCGGCGGTGAGACCGGTCAGGTCGGTGCGCGCCCCGCCGACGAGCGACCAGCCCCCGCCACGTCCGGGCTGCGGGTAGACGGGCACCCCGGCTGCCGACAGCGCTTCGAGGTCGCGGCGGGCCGTCGCGACCGAGATCTCCAGCTCCGCGGCGACCTGCGCGGCGGTGACCCGGCCACGGGCCTGCATGAGCAGCAGGGTGGCCACGAGGCGGTCGGCGCGCACACGCCGGATTCTCCTCCGAAAAGTGCTCACTCGGTGAGCACTTCACCTCGGCACGATGCTCCCATGTTCCGAGGACTCAGCACCGTCAGCTTCTACACCGACGATCTCGCCGCCGCCCGCGCCTGGTACACCGAGCTGCTCGGCGTCGAGCCCTACTTCGCGTTCCCGCCGGCCCCGCAGCCGCCCGCCTACATCGAGTTCCGCATCGGCGACGACGAGGACGAGCTCGGCTTCGTCGACCGGCGCTGGGCGCCGGCCGGTGCGTCGGCGGCCCCGGGCGGCGCGGTCGTGTTCTGGCACGTCGACGACCTGGAGGCGGCCGTCGCGCGCCTGCTGGAGCTGGGCGCGACGGAGTACGAGCCCGTCACGCCGCGCGGATCGGGGTTCGTCACGGCGTCGGTGGTCGACCCGTTCGGCAACGTGCTCGGCGTCATGACGAACCCGCACTTCGCGGCGCTGCACGAGGCCTGACCCGGCAGGTTGCCGAGCGACCTATCATGACGGTCGTCATGGCAGAACGCAGCCCTCGGGAGCGCACGGTGCGCAGCGCCGCGCTCCTCTTCCGCGAACGCGGCGTCGGTGCCACCGGGATGCGCGAGATCGTCGCGCACGCCGGGGCGCCGCGCGGTTCCCTGCAGCACTACTTCCCCGGCGGCAAGCACGAGCTCGTCGCCGAGGCGATGGCGTGGATGGCGGAGCGGGCCGCCCGGCCGTTGCGCGCGAGCCTGGAGCAGGACCCGCCGCCCGACGCCGCGGCCGTCGTCCGTGGCGTCGTCGACCGGTTCCGCGAGGTCCTCGCGATCACCGACTTCCGCGGCGGCTGCCCCATCGTCGCCGGGGTGGCCGACGCCGTCTGGGAGGACGCTGGGCTGGCCGATGCCGCCCGTGCCGCGTTCGGGCAGTGGCTCGACCCGCTGACCCGGGCACTGGGTCGCGGCGGCATCGACGAGGACCGCGCGCCGCGGCTGGCGATGATGGTCGTCTGCGCGGTCGAGGGCGCCGTCGTGGTGGGCCGGGCGTGGCGCGACGAGAGCGCCCTCGACGCCGTGCAGGCCGAGCTCGACCTGCTGCTCGGCGCTACACCGACCCGCTGACCGGCAGCCCGACGGGGTTCGGGTCGGGGAGCATCCCGCTGCTCAGGATCCGGCCGGTGAGGGGTGTGAGGAGCGCGTCGAGGCGGGCGGTCGCGTCGGCGCCCAGCGCGGTCCACGGGCTCTCGGCCGCGGTGTCCGTGGCCGCCTCGATCTCCTCGTGCAGTGCGCGGCCCGCGGCGGTGAGGGTGTCGTCGGTGTCGACGATGCCGGCCGCGCGCAGCCCGGCGAGCCCGTCCTGCCACGCCTCGGGGGCGAACATCCGGCCCAGGCGCAGGCCCTCGCCGTCGGACTCGCCCGCGGCGACCTTCAGCAGGTGCGACGCCAGCGGCCCGATCCCGCGGGCCACCAGCACCGCGATGTGGCCGTCGCCGCGATGCTCCCGCAGTGTCGTCGTCGCCTGCCAGAGCGCGAGGTGGGGCGCGTCCGGCCGGGGGAGCGCCTGGTTCGCCGCTGCGAGGACGCGCCCCGCGGTGTCGGCGGCCATGGCCGCGGTCCACGCCAGCTCGGCGGCCTCGGCGACCTCGGGACCGGCCACGACGTCGTCGCCCCAGAGCCGGCGCAGCGCGGCGTCGACGCCCGCGAGCCGGGCGGCCAGCGCCGTCCGCGGGTCGGTGTGGGCCCAGGCGTCGGGCAGGGCGCGGGCGAGCCGGTCGCGGCGGAAGCCGAAGAACGCGGCAGTGGCGATCTCGGGGCCGACCGCTCCCAGCGGCGCGACCCGCTGCGCGGCGTAGCCCATCCAGTACCCGCGCATCCCGATCGCGTCGGCCGCGGCGCGGGCCTCGGGCGCGAAGTACGTGACGTCGTGGATCGGCTCGACGTGCGTCCACATCCGGCGTGCGTAGGCCATCCGTCCTCCGTTCGGCGCAATTCCACTGCTATGACGACTGTCATGATGCCGGGCCCGGCCGCTGGAGGGTAGAACCGTTCGCTATGACGACTGTCATGACGGCGTGCCACCTGCCCGCCACTCCGGCCGCGGTGGCGGCGCTCGTGCGGTCCTGCTCGCCCGAGTCGCTCGGGGAACGGTTCGCCAGTCGGCATCGGCTCGCGCCCGAGGACGTGCTCGACCGCTATCCGCGCTACCTGCTGGGCGGGGCCGTCGCCCTGGCCGCGTGGACCGACGGGCGCGTGGCCGGCCTGCTCAACCTCGCCGTCGTCCGGCCCGGCATCGTCGACGTGGCGCTGCTCGTCGCCGACGACCTGCAGCGCCGCGGTGTGGCCACCGGCCTGTTCGCGACGACGCTCGCCGACCCGCGCTGGCAGGGCTGGACCGTCGAGGCCACGATCCGGCCGGAGAACCGCGCCGGGTTGGGGTTCCTTCGCGCGCAGCGGCTCGGGCGGCCCCGGCTCGCCGGCATGTCGGTCGGCCAGCTCACCTACGCGATCGAGGTCCCGACCACGGCGGTGGCCTGACGTGGCCGTCGATCCGCTGGGCTTCGTCGGGCTGGGGCTGATGGGCACGCCGATGGCGCTGCGGCTCGCGCGGGCCGGGACGCCGCTCGTCGTCTGGAACCGCACGCCGGCGCGGGCGGCGCCGCTTCGCGCCGCCGGTGCGACCGTCGCCGCCGACCCGGCCGAGGTGTTCGCGCGCTGCCCCGTCGTGCTGCTGATGCTGTCCGACGGCGACGCCGTCGACGCCGCGCTCGGCCGCGGCACACCGGCGTTCGCGACGATGGTCCGCGACCGCCTCGTCGTCGTGCTGGGCACGACCTCGCCGGAGTACTCGCGCGCGCTCGGCGACGACGTCCGGGCCGCGGGCGGCCGGCACGTCGAGGCGCCGGTGTCGGGTTCCCGGGTGCCCGCCGAGCAGGGCGCGCTCGTCGCGATGCTGGCCGGTGCCGACGACGACCGCGCCCGCGTCCGCCCGCTGCTCGCCCCGATGTGCCGCGAGGTCGTCGACTGCGGGCCGGTGCCCGCGGCCCAGCTGACCAAGCTCGCGGTGAACCTCTTCCTGATCACGATGGTGACCGGCCTGGCCGAGGCGCTGCACTTCGCGCGGCGGCACGACCTCGACCTCGACACCGTCGTTCAGGTGCTCGACTCCGGGCCGATGGCCAGCGACGTCTCCCGGATCAAGGCGGCCAAGATCGTCCGTGACGACCTCGCGCCGCAGGCCGCGGCCGCCGACGTGCTGGGCATCTGCCGGCTCGTCGGCGACGCCGCCCGCGGCGCCGGGATCGCGGCACCGCTGCTCGACGCGACGGCCGCGCTGTTCGCGGAGACCGTCGCGGCCGGGCACGGAGGCGACGACATGGCCGCCGTGGTGCACGCGATCGCCGGCCGGTCCGCGCGGAGGGCCGGGGCGCCCGCCGGGTGAGCGCGGGACCGGGTCAGGCCGGGATGCGGTCGTCGCCCGTGAGCGGGTCGAGCTCGTCGAGCAGCGCGATGTTGAGGTCGAACGCCCGTACCGCCTCGTCGACGACCCTGCGCTGCTCGGCCTCGTCGAACGGCGTCGCGTCGAGTGCGGCCCGGTACTGCTTGCGGAACGCCGGAACACTGGGGATGGCGTCGAAGGCGTAGAAGCGCGCGCCGTCGTCGACCAGCCCGTACCTGGTGCGCAGCAGGGCGCGCACCACCTGGCCGCCCGCGAGGTCGCCCAGGTAACGGGTGTAGTGGTGGGCGACCCAGCCGCCCACCCAGCGGTCGGCGGCGATCGTCCGCAGCGCGGCGACGTAGGTCCGGGTCGCGGGCAGCGGCGTGCACTCCGCAGGCCAGCCCGCTCCCAGGAGGTGGTGCAGGTCGGCCGCGAGCGCGGGTGCCCGGCGCAGCTCCTCGCGACGGAACGGTGCCGCGGCCGGCTCGTCGGCCAGCGCGTCGCCCGCCCTCTCGAGCGCGTCGTAGACGTGCCAGAGCTGGCCGGCCAACGCCGCGTAGTCCTCGACGGGCAGCTCGCCGCCGAGCAGGGCGGACATGAAGCGGGAGCCGTGCGCGCGGTCGTGGACGGCCGCGGTGCCTTCACGGAGCCGTCGGGCCAAGGTCACCGGCTCGGCGCTGTCGGACGTCATGCGATGTGTCCCTCCCCGTCGGGTTCGTTCAGATTAGGGGCACCTAACTGGGCGACGCCAGAGGATCTCGCGCTGCGGGAGTGGATCCGGGAGACTGGAGGGGGAGGAACGTGTGACCGACGATCAGCTTGTCGTGGAGTTCGCGCTGGCGCGCCTCGACAACCCGGACCTCGACATCGAGGAGGTCGCCGCGCTCGTCGTGCGGCGTGCGGGCCCGGACGCGATGCTGGAGTTCGCGTCGAACGCGCTCGCGTCCCGCGACGAGCTGCGCGGCCCCGTGTTCGCGTCCGCGGTCGAGCACGTCATGCGCGTGATGCTGACCGTGCGCGGCGAGCGCGACTGACCGACCCGGTCAGGACCGCTTGCGGCGCAAGCCGTCGGCGAGCAGGGCGGCGCCCATGCCGAGCAGCCAGACGTCCTTCGCGATCGCGTTGCCCTGCTGCGTCGGACGCAGCTTGTCGTGCATCCCGGGGGTACCGAGGTAGAGCCCGAGCAGGCTCGCGGCGAAACCCGTGAGCCCGGCGCCGACGACGGCGGCAGGGACGAACGGGGTCAGGAGCGCGGCGCCGAGGGTGATCTCACCGGCGGCCAGCGCCTTGAGGAACGGCTGCGGGGCGACGGCGTCGAGGAACGGGTAGGTCCCCTTCGCCATCCCGTGGACGCCGGCCGCGGTCTTCTCGTCACCCTTCCACTTGCCGATCCCCGTGTTGAGGATGAAGGCGCCTGCCGTCGTGCGCAGCGCGACGTGCGCGGGGTTCCAGCGGGCCACGAGACCTCCCGGTGAGTGAACGCTCAATGATGAGCGACGCTACACAATCGCGGGAGTCCGCGCCCGGTCAGGTCACGTCGATGCGCCCGTAGGCCGCCGCGCCCGCGGGTTCGTAGGTGAGCAGCGCGACGCCCGACGGTGTCGTCTCGTGGTCCACGGCGCGATAGGCCGCGGCTGCGTCGTCGTCCCGGAAGAACCGCCTCCCGGCGCCGACGACGACCGGCGCCACCGCCAGTCGCAGCTCGTCGACCAGGCCCGCCGCCAGCAGCGACGCCGCGAGCCGGGCGCTGCCGTGGACCTGCAGCTCGGGTCCCGGCCGGGCCCTGAGCTCGGCGACCCGCCCCTCGACGTCACCGGCGAGGATCGTCGACGGCGCCCACCCCGCCTCGCGCAACGTCGTCGACGCGACGTACTTCGGCAGGCCGTTGAGCCGCGTCGCGACGGGGTCGTCGGGGTCGGTCCGACGGCCGAACAGGAACGCGCCTGCCCGGCACGTCCACCCGGTGACGATCTCCAGGAAGCGCTCGTCGACGAACGGGACGAGCCAGCCGCCGCGGCCGAACCCGTCGGTCGTGTCCTCGTCCGGCGCGCCCGGGCCCTGGCAGACGCCGTCGAGCGAGACGAACTGCATCACGGTGAGCTTCATGCGGTAACGTACTACCACATGGTTGTAGATTCGGGCGAGCGGCGGGCCGTCGACCGGCTCTTCCACGCCCTCTCCGACGGCACGCGCCGCGACATCGTCGTACGCACCCTGCAGGGCGAGCACTCCGTCTCGGCACTCGCGCGGCTCTACCCGATGAGCTTCGCGGCGGTGCAGAAGCACGTGGCCGTGCTGCACGAGGCCGGCCTCGTCGCCAAGCGCCGGCAGGGACGGGAGCAACTCGTCTCCGGCGACGTCGAGGCGCTGCGCCGGGCGGGTGCCGTCCTCGACGCGCTGGAGGACGTGTGGCGGGCGCGGGTCGAACGGATGGGCGCGTTGCTGGAGGAGGACTCGTGAGCGTCGTGTCGGTCGAGAAGGACGCGGTCGCCCGGACGATGACGATCACCGCCGAGTTCGACGCCCCCGCCGACCGGGTGTGGCGGCTGTGGGGCGACCCGCGCAAGCTCGAACGCTGGTGGTTCCCGCCGGAGGTGACCGCGACCGTCCAGGAGCACGATCTCGTGCCCGGCGGGCGCGTCTCCTACACCTGTGCGACGCCCGGCGGCGACCGTTCGGGCTGGTGGGACGTCCAGCACGTCGACGAGCCGCGCCGGATCGAGTTCACGATGAGCGATCCGGGTGTGCCGAGCACGAGCGTGCGCATCGCCGTCGCGGACCGCCCGGGCGGCACGCGCGTGACGATCCTGGTGCGGTTCGCGGCCGGTGACGACATGGACCTGCTGCTGTCGCTCGGCTTCGACCGCGGGCTGTCGGCCGCCGTCGCCCAGGGGGACGCCCTCCTCGCGGCCGACCAGCCGTGAGCCATCAGGCCAGGATCGCGCGGGCCTCGTCCCACATCCGGGTGACGACGTCGCCCGCCGGCTCGGCGCGCGCGAGGGCGGCCGACTGCCCGGCCCAGAAGTTCAGCGGGTCCACGCCGGGCGCGTCGCCCCGCCGGAACCGGCCGACGAGCCGCCGCTGCTGCGGGTACGGCGCCGGGCGGGGCGCGTCGTCGGCCGCCCAGGCGTCGGTGTAGGACGTGCGGACCGCCCGGCCCAGCCGGCCGGTGTAGGCCCGCGTCGGCGTGGTCGCCTCCGGGGCGGCGCCGTCGAGCGCCGCCGCCCACTCGGGAGCGATCCCGGCCTCCGGCGAGCGCAGCAACGCCGTCCCGACCTGCACCGCGCTCGCCCCGAGCGCCAGCGCCGCGGCGACCCCGCGGCCGTCCCCGATCCCGCCGGCGGCGACGACGGGGACGTCGAGCGCGTCGGCGAACCGCGGGACGAGGGCCAGCAGCCCGACGGTCGTCGCCTCGGCCGCGGTCTGGTCGAACGTGCCGCGGTGCCCGCCGGCCTCCATGCCCTGCGCGACGATCGCGTCGGCTCCCGCCTCCTGGGCGGCCAGGGCGTCGTCGAGCGTGGTGGCGCACGCGAACCAGGCGATGCCCCGCTCGCGCAGCCGCGTCACGTACTCCGGGTCGAACAGGCCCATGATCGAGGAGACGACGGTGGGCTCCGCCGCGAGCATCGCCTCGCACTGGTCGGCGAAGTCCGGGCCGGGTGCGTCGGGGCCGGGCGTGCCGAACGTCTCGAGGAAGGCCGTCGCGGCGGCGACCCGGTCGGGCGCCTCGACGGGCTCGTCGGGGATCCAGATGTTGAGCTGGACGGCGCCGTCGGAGGCCGCCCGGAACTCCGAGACCCAGTCGGCGATCTTCGCGGGACCGTCGAGGACGACGCCGTCGGCGCCCATCCCGCCCGCGTTCGCGACGGCCGCCGCCAGCGCGGGCGGGCACGCCCCGGCCATCGGCGCCTCCAGCACCGGCAGTCGCAGCCCGTAGCGGTCGCAGAACGCCGCAACGCGGTCCGTCACAGCCGACATCGTCCCTCCCTGAGGTCGTCGCGGACGCGATGAGCATAGGTCGTGCCCGACTGGGCGCCGCGCCGGTTCCGTCCGCTTCCTGGCACTTCGCGTGTCTTGTGCCGCAACGGATCCGCCTCTCGGCAGCGCTGTCACCCGGCAGTGGCAGTCTGTACCGGTGGGCCTCCGCACGGGGAGGTCCGGAGGGGCAGGGTGGGGACTCCGTGAGAGGGCCGACGGGTCGCGTTCGCACGAGGTTGTCGTTCTCGTTGGGGGTCGCGGTACTCGCATGCCTCGTGCTGGCGGGGCTGGTCATCGCCGCGCCGCGGCAGGCGCAGGCGTTGTCCGCGGGAATCACCGGCGGAGCCGGGGGGCAGCCCGCCGCCGCGGCGGCGCCGGTCGTGGCGACGAGCGCCGACAGCGGGCCGCTCAACCCGTCGTCGCCGCTGCAGCTGACGGTGACCGGCGGCACCATCGCCGCCGTCGCGATGACCGACAAGGCCGACGGCAAGCCGGTTGCGGGGACCCTGGCCCCGGGTGGTGCCGGGTGGGCCTCGACGGGAGATCTCGCCTACGGCACGACCTACTCCGTCGGGGTCGACACCGTCGCGGCCGACGGCACCCGGCACCACGACGACAAGACCGTCAGCACGGTCGCGCCGAGGACGACGGCCTACCCGTCGTTCATCCCGCCGCCGTCGCAGACCTCGGTCGGGGTCGGGCAGCCGATCGTCGTGCGGTTCGACCACGCCGTCCACGACAAGGCCACCGCCGAGAAGGCGCTGTCGGTCACGGCCAGCCCGCCGCAGGAGGGCAGCTGGTACTGGCTGTCGGCCACCGAGGCGCACTACCGGCCCAAGACCTACTGGCAGGCCGGGTCGACGATCACGCTGAAGGCCGACATGTTCGGCGTCGACCTCGGCGACGGTACGTACGGCGAGACCGACCGCACCGAGACCATCCACGTTCACGACTCGTGGATCGCCAAGGCCGACGGTGCCACCGAGCAGATGCAGATCTTCCAGAACGGCAAGCTCGTGAACACGATGCCGATCAGCCTCGGCTCGCCGGGCTTCCCCTCGCACACCGGCCCGCACGTCATCTCCGACAAGCAGCCGTCGATCATCATGGACTCCTGCACCTACGGCGTCTGCCAGGGCCAGCCCGGCTACTACAAGGAGCAGGTCGACCTCGACGAGCGGATCTCCGACGACGGCGAGTTCGTGCACTCCGCGCCGTGGTCGGTCGGGTCGCAGGGCGGCGCCAACGTCTCGCACGGCTGCGTCAACCTCAGCCCTGCCAACGCGCAGTGGTTCTTCGACCACTTCGGCATCGGCGACGTCGTGGAGATCACCAACTCGGGCGGTCCCACGCTGCCCCTCGGCGACACCTACGGCGACTGGGAGCTCAGCTGGTCGCAGTGGCAGGCGGGCAGCGCGGCGAAGTAGTGGGCCGGACGGTCCCGCACCGGCCGCCGTCGCCGGATCGCGCGCGCTTGTCCGTCGTCGGACCCCGGCCTGCTGTCGCCACCGCCGATCGTCCAGCAGAGTGGTGGCTGGGCGAGGAGCGGAGGGACGCGCGTGACGGAGCGGGACGAGCACCGGCCGCGGACGAGGGCCGAGGCGGCGGCAGCGGACGACTCGTGGCTGACCGACGTGGCGCAGGCCGCCGGCCGGGAGGCGGGCGGCGTGCCGGTTGAGCTCCTCGGGGACTACCTGACGCTGCTGGCCGACGCCGCGACCACCGGGCGCAAGCCGGACCCGGCCGAACTCGACGCGGTGGAGATGCTGGGGCGGCGGGCCGCCGAGCTCGGTGTCTCGGCGGGACACGCCGTGCAGCTCTACCTCTCGGCGGCCAAGCGGCTGTGGGCGGAGCTCCCGATGGTGATCCGCTCACGCAGCAGCGGGGCCGTCCGGGACGCCGCTGCCGCGGTGCTGCACGTCGTCGACGCCGCGGTCGGTCGGCTGGCGGAGGGCCACAACGAGGTCCGCCGGGAAATGGTGCGGTGGGAGGAGCGGCTGCGCCACGAGTTCATCGAGGACCTGCTGCGTGGCGACGCGGACGTGGGCCGGCTGGTCGAACAGGCGGAACCGTTCGGCCTGGACCTGGGCCTTCACCACCAGGTCGCCCTGGCCGCGCCGACCGGGCGGATCAGCGAGGTCGACCCGATGATCAGCTCCCTGGAACACGCGGTGGTGGACCGCTTCGGCGACCGCGACGTGTTGGTGGCCACGAAGGACGGCTGGATCGTCGTGATCGCGCCGGGTGGCTCCGACGCGTCGGGCAGGCCGCGGGCCAAGCTCGGCGACTTCATCCACGCGGAACTCGGCCGCTCGCCCCGTGGCCGCCCGTGGCGGGTGAGCGTGGGGCGGCCCTACCCGGGCTCGTACGGAGTCCCGCGCTCGTACGAGGAAGCGCGCGAGGGTCTCGCCATGGCCGTGCGCCTGCACCTGGACGCCCCGGTGATCGAGGCCGAGCAGCTGCTGATCTACCGCGTTCTGCTGCGGGACCAGCCCGCGATCACCGACCTCGTCCAGTCGGTTCTCGGTGGGCTGGTCCACACCCGCGGCGGTGCCGAGCCACTGCTGGCCACTCTCGACGCCTACTTCGCCACCGGGGGCGTCAGCACGGCGACCGCGCGCCGCCTCAACCTGTCCGTCCGGGCCGTGACCTACCGCCTCGATCGGGTCAGGACCCTGACCGGACGTGACCCCACCGATCCCGCGCAGCGGTTCACGATGCACGCCGCGACACTCGGCGCGCGGCTACTCGGCTGGCCGGGACACGACGACTTCAGCGCGCCGCTCTGACCGGCGGCCCGACGACCGCGGTCCGCGATGACGCCCGGCGCGCGAGATGCGGTCACGCAGCCGGCAGCAGCGCAGGCACAGCGTCGTCTGGGGGATCGCTTCGAGCACGGCGAGGGAGATGGCGGCACCGCATGCCCGGCACCGGCCGTAGCGGCCGGTCCGGATCCTTGCCAGCGCGAGCTCGATGTCGCCCAGCGCGTGTCGCGCGCCGGACTCGACGAGCGCCTGGACCTCGCTCAGCCCCGGCGACTCCTCGCGGTCCGGACCGCGACCGGCGAGCCGGTCCGGGTTGCTCCCGCCCGGTGCGAGCGAGGCGAGCTGTTCACGACGGAACCCCTGCTGGCGCACCAGTTCGGCGCGCAGGGCGGGAACGCGCCGGGCGAGCAGATCGCGATCATCCGTCACCGGCCGGTCGCCGGCACCCGGCGGACGCGGCGGCGCCACTGCGAACCTCCTCAGTCATCCCATCCGCCCGAGCCGGATGGAGGGGGTGAACGGAGCGCTCCGGCGACGGCCGGAGCCGGGACGTGCGCCGAACCCGTGACCGTGGCGGGCGGGGCCGCCGGGGACGGGGACGGAGGACCGACGCACGAGGTGCGCGGCGAGATCCACCGCGGCGCGGCGCACGGCCTCCGGGAGCGACTCCCGCCCGGTCTCCAGCTCCGCGCCCACCGCGCTCAGGAGACGGTCCATGGGCGGGGCCAGGTCCTCCCCGTCCGGGCTGGCCTCACCGGCGCGGAGAAGGAGAGCGGCCTCCTGGCACACCAGGGCGTCCGCCACGACGGACGTGTCCGACAGGTCGTGCACCTTCACAATGCGCCTCCTGGTCGACGTGGGCCCGTGGGCAGCCCGGGGGACGAGCTGTGCGTGTCCGGTCGGGACCCGGCCGCCGCTGCTCCCCGACCTCCACGTTGCCGTCGGCGACCGAACCCGGCAGGGGTCGTCCCCGGCGAAGTTCGCGCCGACCAACTGCCGACGACCGGCAGCAAGGCTCGCCGTCACGCCTGCCCGCCACGATCCCGGCGGACCGCGGTCGCCTGCCGGGAGCACAGCGACTCCGGACGATCGAGGCGAGCCGACGGAGGCGTCCGGACGTCGGCGCGACGCCACGATCTATGTCCCGGTACTGCCGTACCTCGGCAACCGATCGGGTCGAAGTTGGCCGGTCACACGGGTGTCCCCGCCGTCGGAACGGGATGCACCGTGGAGTCACCGGACGCGACCCGGTGGGACCCACCGTGAGGAGGTGCGTCGTGCTCGACGATCACGAGCGACGGACGTTGCAGGATCTCGAGCGTCAGCTCATGGCCGAGGACGTGGAGTTCTCGCGGTCCTTCCGCGCGCACACCCAGCACCTCGGCCGAAAACACCTCGGCGGCGCGGCGACGGTCGCATTGGCGGTCGTGATCGTGCTGTGCGCGCTCATGGTGATGGCCGGGTCGCCCGTCGGCGCGCTGGCGTTCGCCGCGCTGAGCGGCGTGCTCTGGTTGGCCAGGTGGGGCGCGCGCCGCCGTGAGGGCCGCGACCGCCGCTGAGATCACGGACCGCAGCCCGGCCCGTCGCAGGACGCCGCCCGGGGCCGGAACGGGGAGGCGAGAACAGATGCTCATCGACGGTCCGTCGGCGGCCCCACCGCCATCAGGCCTGCGAGGTCGAACCATGCCGTCCGGACGTCCGCAACCGAGGCCGTCGTGACCGACGTCCGACCGAAACCCGTTACGCGTCCGTACCCGGCGCGCCGCTCGGCCAAGGGATCCACGCTGCTCACGATGATGCGGACGACGGACCCCAAGGACATCGCGATCCTCTACCTGGTCACGTCGTTCGGCTTCTTCCTGGCCGGCGGTGCGATGGCGCTGCTGATGCGCGCCGAGCTGGCCCGGCCGGGCATGCAGTTCCTCTCGCCAGAGCAGTACAACCAGCTGTTCACGATGCACGGCACGATCATGCTGCTGCTGTACGCGACGCCGATCCTGTTCGGCTTCGCCAACTACATCGTGCCGCTGCAGATCGGTGCCCCCGACGTCGCGTTCCCGCGGCTGAACGCCTTGTCCTACTGGCTGTTCCTGTTCGGCGGCCTCGTCGTCATCTCGTCCTTCCTGACTCCCGGCGGGGCGCCCGACACGGGGTGGACCGCCTACGCGCCGCTCTCGGAAGCCGTGCACGCCCCGGGAGCAGGCCAGGACCTGTGGCTCACCGGGCTCATCGTGGCCGGCCTGGGCACGATCCTCGGTGGCGTCAACTTCATCACCACGATCGTCTGCCTGCGCGCGCCCGGCATGACGATGTTCCGGATGCCGATCTTCACCTGGAACATCTTCATCACCGCGATCCTGATCCTCATCGCGTTCCCCGTGCTCACCGCCGCCCTGTTCGGCCTGCTCGCCGACCGGCACCTCGGGGCCCACGTGTTCGACCCGGCCAACGGCGGGGCGATCCTGTGGCAGCACATGTTCTGGTTCTTCGGCCATCCCGAGGTCTACATCGTCGCGCTGCCGTTCTTCGGGATCGTGACGGAGGTGTTCCCGGTGTTCAGCCGCAAGCCGCTGTTCGGCTACAAGGGAATGGTCTTCGCCACCTTGTCGATCGCGATGTTGTCCGTGGCGGTGTGGGCGCATCACATGTTCGCCACCGGCGCGGTGCTGCTGGCCTTCTTCTCGCTCACGAGCTTCCTGATCGCAGTGCCGACGGGGATCAAGTTCGTCAACTGGATCGGCACGATGTGGCGGGGGAGGCTCACCTTCGAGACGCCGATGCTCTTCGCGGTCGGCTTCGCCGCCACATTCCTGTTCGGCGGGATGAGCGGCGTGCTGCTGGCCTCGCCGCCGCTGAACTTCCACGTCACCGACACCTACTTCGTGGTGGCGCACTTCCACTACGTGCTGTTCGGGACGATCGTGTTCGCCACCTACGCCGGGATCTACTTCTGGTTCCCGAAGATGACCGGCCGGATGCTCGACGAACGCCTCGGGAAGGTGCACTTCTGGCTGACGTTCGTCGGGTTCCACACGACGTTCCTGGTGCAGCACTGGCTGGGCAACGAGGGCATGCCGCGCCGCTACGCGGACTACCTGCCGACCGACGGGTTCACCACGCTGAACACGGTCTCCTCGATCGGGGCGTTCGTCCTGGGCGCCTCGACGCTGCCGTTCATCTGGAACGTGTTCCGTTCCTACCGTTACGGGCGTGTGGTGACCGTGGACGACCCGTGGGGCTTCGGGAACTCGCTGGAGTGGGCCACCTCCTGCCCGCCGCCGCGGCACAACTTCACCGAGCTGCCCCGCATCCGGTCCGAGCGGCCGGCGTTCGAGCTGCACTACCCGCACCTGGTCGGGCAGTTCCGACGCGAGGCCCACGTGGGTCGCAGGCGTGGGACGCGGTCCCGGTGAGCCGGGTGCAGGGCCGTGGAGGAGGTGCTCCCGTGGTCGACGACCGCGATGGGGACCCGCGCGTGGGGATCACACAGCGGTCGTCCGGAGTGACCGTCGTCGGCTCTCCGGCGGTCGACGCCGCCGACCGCGACCTGGCGTTGCAGAGATGGGAGAACGAGGGTGGTGCCGTAACGACCCGGTCCGGCCCGGCGACGAGCCAGACGTGACCCCGGAGAAGCGGCTGTTGTCGGGCCGCGTGGGCGCGCTCGTCGTGCTCGTGGCGCTGTTCGTGCTCTACCTGGCCGGGCTGCTGACGGTCGCCCAGCTCGTGACGCTGCTGGTGTTCGCGATCATCGCGGTCCTGGTGCTCACCGTCCGCCCCGCGCAGGTGCGCGCGCTGCTCGACCGGGTCCAGGAGGTCTCGGCGGGCGGGGTCAGCATCGAGCTGGCGGCGGCCGGAGCGCACGCCGCGGCGGCGGCGCCCACCGGGTTCGAGGACCCGGGCGCCGCACCGGCCGCCTCGATCGTCGAGCTGCGCTTCGAGCTCGAGCGCAAGCTGGCCGACCTCGCGAGCGGCGTCCTGTCGGAGGTCGTCGACGGGATCGTCGTGCCCACCCACGTCACCGTGGGGCGCCTGGTCCACGATCGGCTGCTCGACCACCAGGAGGGGCTCGTCGCCGACACGATCATGACGACGAGCGAGCAGGCGTTCCTGCTCCTGCCGCCCGTGCAGCGGACGGCGCTGCTGCACGACGGGAGCCGGTTCGTCGCGGGCGTGCGCGCCGCGGTCTTCCACGAGCGGGCCGCGCAGGTGCTGCGGCAGCGCTTCGGCGCCGTCGAGCGTGTGCACCGGACCGGCTCCGCTCGTCCCGACCTGGTCGTCGTCGACGCCGGCGAGCGCGTCCGCTACGTGCCGGTGTTCTCGACCGCGGGCGCCGACGGCGAGGTCGTGCAGCGTCAGCTGCGGCAGCCGGCGATCCCGGACGGCCGCACGGTCGTGCTGCTGCCGTCGCTCGGGCACGTTCCGGCCGGCCCGGCCCCGGCGTGCGTCGAGACGTTCGGCGACCTGTTGCGCGACAGCGCCGTCACCCCGCCGGAGGCACCAGGACGACCTTGAGCCGGTCGGTCAGCGCGTGATCGGCGACGGTGGCGACGGCCTCGGCCGCGTCGTGCAGGTCGAACCGGTGGGTGACGAGCCGTTCGAAGGGGAACAGACCGGTCGCGGCCAACGCCATCGCCCGCCGCACGGCGGCGCTGTCGAAGCTGAACACACCCTGCAGTCGGATCTCCTTGAGCGTGACGACGTCCATCGGCAGCGGTGTGAGCACGTCCTTGCCGGTGACGCCGCCACTGACCACGGTTCCGGTGCGGCGCACCAGGTCCAGCGAGGTCCGCAGCGCCGCGGGGCTGCCGGTCGTGTCGACGACGACGCGCGCGAGCTCGCCCCGCGTGGCGTCCCGCACCGCCGCGACGACGTCCTGCTCCCCGGCCGTGACGACCACGTCGGCGCCGAACTCGGGCGCGAGGGCCCGGCCGAGCACGTCGTGCGGCAGGCCGGTCGCCACCACGGTGCGCGCGCCCGCCGCGCGGGCCGCCGCGACACAGCACAGCCCGATCGGCCCGACGCCCTGCACCACGACGTCGTCGCCCTGCACGACGCCCCCGCGGGCCAACGTCCACTGCACGGCGTTGGAGATCGCGACGGTGCAGAGCATCCCGACCTCGGCGCTCGTGCCGTCGGGGACGCGGTGCACGAGCGAGCCGGGCGCGAGGTACATCAGCGGGGAGTAGGCACCCCAGAGGAAGGGCTCGGCGTCGCAGGCGGTGGCCGTCCCGTAGCCGATCGCCGACTCGCAGAACCGGCCGTTGCCCTCGGTGCAGTAGCGGCAGCCACCACAGCCCACCATCGGCTCGACGACCACCCGGTCCCCGGCGGTGACGCCCCAGCGCCGGGCCGCACGCTCGCCGACCTCCTCGATCCGCCCGACGATCTCGTGGCCCATGATCAGCGGCAGCGGCGTCGGGTAGCCGCCGGTGACGATGTCGACGTCGGTGTGGCAGATGCCGGCCAGCTCGACGCGCAGCAGCCCGTCGTCGGGCCCTGGCCGCGGCCGCGGGAACTCGCGCGCGGCGAACTCCCGCGCCTCGGTGAGCACCATCGCCTCGACGGTCGCAGCCATCGTGTCTCCCTCCGGCGGGGTCCACGCCGACCCCGCGTGAGGGCATTGTCGGCCGTGCCGCGGTCTGTCGCGTGGTCGCGCCGCGCCCGGCTGTGAGTGGCGATGGTCGCCATGGCGACCATCGCCACTCACGGTCAGTGCTCGGGTGCCGTGGCCGGCGTGGTGGAGCGGTCGGCGGCGACGTACCGAGTCCCGCGCGAGACGCTCGCCGCCGCGGCGATCAGGCACGCGGCGATCGCGAACCCGAACGCGATGTGCAGGCCCGCCTCGAACGGCCCCGAGATGAGGTCGGGGAAGAACGTGTTGCCGGTGACGGCCGCGACGTCGGCGGGCGGCATCTGGGCGAGCACGGCGTCACCGAGCAGGTGCTGCATCGGGTTGTAGCCCAGGAACGCCGCGAAGAGCACCGACACCGGCGGGCTGCTCGCGATGGCCGTCGCCGCCGCGGCGGGCACGTGGTGCGCCTCGAGGCCGGAGGTCAGTGCCGAGGGCAGTGTCGCGGCCAACCCGGCGATCATCAACGAGAAGAAGATGCCGATCGAGAAGACCTGCGCGGAGTTCTGGAAGGTCGAGTTCATCCCCCCACCCGCGCCGCGGTCGGCCGCCGGCAGGCTGTTCATCACCGCGGCCCGGTTGGGCGAGGCGAAGCAGCCCATCGCGAGCCCGTTGAGCAGCAGGATCCCGGCGAACTGCCAGTACGGGAAGTCGATCGGGAGCAGCTCGAGCAGCCCGAACGTCACGGCGGCGACGATCATCCCGCCGGTGGCGAACGGGCGTGCGCCGAAGCGGTCGGAGAGGTAGCCCGAGACCGGGCCCGCGGCGAGGAAGCCCACTGTCAGCGGCAGCATGTGGATACCCGCCCAGAGCGGCGTCTCCTCGAACGTGTAGCCGTGCAGCGGCAGCCAGATGCCCTGCAGCCAGATGATCATCATGAACATCAGGCCGCCGCGGCCGAGCGCGGACAGGAACGTCGAGAGCGTGCCGAAGGTGAACGCGCGGATGCGGAACAGCGGTAGCCGGAACATCGGGAAGCGCACCCGTCGTTCGATCGCCGCGAACGCCAGCAGCAGCACGACCCCGGCCGCGAGCGAGCCGAGCACCAGCGGGCTCGTCCAGCCCATCGTGTGGGCGCCGTAGGGCTGGATGCCGTGGGTGATGCCGATCATGACCAGGATCAGCCCGGCCGCGAACGTGACGTTGCCCAGCCAGTCGACGGGCTCGTGCGACCGGGTGCCGACGTCACGCAGCCTGCGGTAGGCCCAGACGGCGCCGAACACCCCGCACGGCACCGAGATCAGGAAGACCAGCCGCCAGTTGACCGGGGCGAGCAGGCCGCCGAGCACGAGACCGATGAACGTCCCGCTGATGCCGGCGACGTTGTTGATGCCGAGGGCGAGTCCGCGCTGGTGGGCGGGGAAGGCGTCGGTGAGGATCGCGCCGGAGTTGCCGACGAGGAACGCCCCGCCGATCCCCTGCACGATCCGCCAGACCAGCAGCCAGATCGCCCCGGCGTGCCCGGTCATCCAGGTGATCGTCAGCATCAGCGACGCGAACGTGTAGACGACGAAGCCGAGGTTGTACATCTTCACGCGGCCGAACAGGTCGCCGAGCCGCCCGACGCTGACGACGAGCACGCTGCTCGTCACCAGGTAGCCGAGGATCATCCACAGCAGGTAGAAGCTGTTCTCGGGGAGCAGCGGGTCGAGCTGGATGCCGCGGAAGATGTCGGGCATCGCGATGAGCATGATCGAGGCGTCGATCGTCGCGAGCAGCACGCCGACCGTCGTGTTCGTGAGGGCGACCCACTTGTAGCGGTCGTCGCGCGACGCACGATCCGATCCGGTGCCGCGGTCCAGGTCGTCCTTGATGCTCATGCGGTCGCCCGCACCTCCGTCCGACGCGGCTGGGGGCCGGCCGGGGCGCGGGGCGCGACGACGGCGGCCACCACCACTACAGCAGGTTGCTTAGCGTCAGGCAATTATCGGTGACGCCGCGCCGCCGGACGGCGGGGACGGCTGTCCGGCGGTGCGGTCGATCGTCCGGATCGTCCCGGGCTCCGGCCCGGCGTCGGCGACGAACGTCACCGGGGGAGGGCGGCGACCACGTCCCGCAGCACCGGGGCGTAGCCGTCGCCACCGAGGCGCTGGAAGCTGCTCATGGTGATCGTGTAGCCGCCCTTGCCGGTGACGGCCATGGCCATGGCCTCGACGTCCTTGGTCGCGATCCAGCCCTTCGTGCCGCCGGGCAGGTCCTCGACGTTCGCGTACATGCGGGTCGCGCTGTCGCGCATGTAGTCCATCGTCATCTCGGTCGTGCTCGCGCTCGCCGGCACGATCGTGAGGGTGGCGACGCCGTTGCCGTCGCCGAACAGGCAGCTGCCGCCGTCCTTCATCGGCTGTCCGACGAGCTCGCTGACGCGCGCCGCGGTGAACGGGCAGTCGGGGGTGACGTCGGCGCCGCCCGCGGCGAAGGCCACGTCCGGGTCGCCGGTGCCGCCGCCGGCCGTCGAGCCGGTGTCGGTCCCGGGCGCGGAGGCCGGGGCGTCGGTCGAGACGGCGGCGGGCTGCGTGGGTGCGGCCGACCCGAACGGCACCGTCCCGCCGAGCAGCAGGTAGATCCCGGCGCCCACGGCCGCGACCAGGACCAGCCCGAGGACGACGACCGTCGCGATCCTGCGGCCGCTCGGACCGGCGGGCAGGGGGGCGGTCGGCGCGGGCCGGCCGGCCCGTCCGAGCGGCGGCTGCTGGCCGGGGGTCCCGCCGTGGTGGCCGAGCGGGGGACCGACCGGCGGCCGGGGCGGCGGCGCACCGTGGGGCGGCGGGGGCGCCGCGCCGTAGGGCGACGAGGGCGCTGCGCCGTAGGGCGACGAGGGCGCTGCGCCGTAGGGCGACGAGGGCGCTGCGCCGTACGGCGGCGGGGGTGGGAAACCGGGGGCGTTGCGGTTCATGGGGGGCTCCTTCGACGACTCCGCGGGAACTCCCGCATCCGAGGAGAAGCCTGCCGACGATCACCGCCCGCAACGATCGTGCCGACCCCCGACCCGGGTAGGGTCCGCCCCCGGATCAGGGCGTCGCTAGAACCTTGACGACGCTCCCCGGATCCGGTGAGACTCCTCTCGTCCGCTCAGCGAGGAGATGACCCGTGGCCCGACTCCGTGCCGTTCCGACCGACGAGTTCGACCCCGCCCTGCGGGCGACGCTCGGCCCGGCCCTCGACGACCCGCAGGGCCTCGGGCTGCTGCGGGTCCTCGCCCTGCGTCCCGACGTCACGTCCGCGTTCCTGACCTTCCGCAGCGCGCTCGCCGCGACCTCGACGCTCCCGCCCCGGCTCGTCGAGCTGGTCCGGCTGCGCATCGCGTTCCACAACCAGTGCCGCAGCTGCATGGCGCTGCGCACGGCCAGCGGCGCGGAGGACGGGGTCACCGAGGGCCTGGTGTGCTCACTGGAGAAGCCGCAGGAGGCGCCCGACCTCACCGCGGCCGAGAAGGCCGCGCTGCGGTACGCCGACCTGTTCGCGACCGACCACCTCGCCGCCGACGACGCCGTCTTCGACCTGCTCCGCGAGCACTTCACCGAGCCCGAGATCGTCGAACTGGGCGTGCAGATCGCCGTCTTCGTCGGCTTCGGTCGGCTGTCGGCGACGTGGGATCTCGTCGACGACCTGCCCGAGCGCTTCCGCGACCGCTCCGGCGCCGTGACCCCCTGGGGCGCCGACGCCGTCGTCGCGGACCACCGCTGAGCGACGCCGCCGCCGGCCTGCGCGCAGGCCGGCGGCGGCGTCGGAACATCCTCGCGCGGGCGCGACCCTGGCCCCGGGCGGCGCGTGCGGGCAGGATGCGGCGATGGCGGAGGGGCCGATCGCGGCGGTGGCGGCGTCCATGCAGGAGCGGCTCGACGGGATGCCGCCCGGCCGGGCGGCGCAGCGGGACTTCCTCGGCACCTACCGGCGCACGACGCTCGCCGTCGGCGACGCCGTGGCCCGCGGCGACTTCGAGGACCCGGCGTGGGTCGAGGAGTGGGACGTCGCGTTCGCGGGTTTCTACCTCACCGCGCTCGACGGTGACCTCACCGGCGGACCGGTGCCGCGGCCGTGGCGGCTGGCGTTCGGGGCGCGGGAGTCGCTGCCGTCGCTGGTGCACGTGCTGCTCGGGGTCAACGCGCACGTCAACTACGACCTGCCGCAGGCACTGCTCGTGGTGATCACCGACGCCGACTTCACCGACGACGCGCTGCTCGACCGTCGGCGCCGCGACCACGAGCGGATCGACGCCGTGCTGTCCGCGCGCGTCGCGGCCGAGGACGGCGAGCTCGCGGCGCGCTCGGCCCGCGGGCTCGTCGACCGTGCGCTCGCCCCGCTCAACCGCCGGGCGTCGCGCCGCTTCCTGCGCGAGGCCCGGCAGAAGGTGTGGCACAACACGGTCGAGCTGCAGAAGGCCCGGCTGGCCGGCGCCGACGCCTACGCCACGCGGCTCGCCGAGCTGGAGGTGCTGGCCGCCGCCCGGATCGCCGACCTGCTCGCGCCCGGGCAGGTCCTGCTGCGGCTCGCCGTCGCCGGGTTCGGCGTCACGCTGCCCCCGCCCTGACCGGCCCGCCCCGACGTGCCCGCCGGGTCGTGAGCGGCGATGGTCGCATCGCGACCGTCGGCGCTCACAGCTCGATGCGCGAGCCCATCACGACGGTGCGGTCCACGGGCAGCCGGAACACCGACGCCGGCGTCGCCGCGTTGTGCGAGAGGCCGATGAACAGCCGCTTGCGCCACGACGCCATGCCGTTGCCCGCCCCGCGCTCGATCGTGATGCGGGACAGGAAGTACGACGCCGCGTCCGGGTCGATGTCGAGCTCCGGGGTGAGGTTGCGGGCCTGCCGCAGGACCTCCGGGATGTCCTGGTCGTCCTGGAAGCCGAAGCTCGCCGTCAGATGGACGATCCCGTCGTCGTGATGACCCAACTCGTCGACGGTCAGCCGCTCGGCCACCGGGACGTGCGGCACGTTGAGCGAGAGCACCGAGACGATCACGACCCGCTCGTGCAGCACGTCGTTGAACCGGACGTTGGCCCGCAACGCCAGCGGGGCAGTCTGGTTGGTCGGGTGCGGGAACACCGCCGTCCCCGGGACGCGCCGCACCCGCTTCTCGTGCAGGTGGTCGATGAAGTCGGGCAGCGGGCCCTCGAGGTCGATGCGCCGGCCCGTGATCAGTCGCCGGCCGCGTTGCCACGTCGTCATCACGGTGACGACGATTGCCGCGATCACCAGCGGCAGCCACCCGCCGTGCGGGATCTTGGGGATGTTCGCGGCGAGGTAGAGCACCTCGAGGCCGCCGAACACGACGCCGGTGAGGACCAGCTGCCACGTCGGCCAGCGCCACTTCGTGGCGGCGTACATCAGGAACAACGTCGTCGTCAGGAGCAGGGTGCCGGTCACGGCGAGCCCGTACGCGGCCGCGAGCTTGTCCGACGACCGGAACGTCACCATCAGCACGAGCACGCCCGCGAACAGCAGCCAGTTGACGGCCGGGACGTAGATCTGGCCGCTCTCCCGCGTCGAGGTGTGTCGGACGGTCAGGTGCGGCAGGTAGCCCAGCCGCACGGCCTGCCGCGACACCGAGAACGCCCCGGAGATCACCGCCTGCGAGGCGATGACGGTCGCGAAGGTCGCGAGCACGACCAGCGGCCACCGGGCCCAGCTCGGCGCGAGCAGGTAGAACGGGTTGTCGACGGCCTTCGGGTCGGCCAGCAGCAGCGCCGCCTGGCCGAGATAGTTGACGATCAGCGCCGGGAAGACGACGGCGAACCACGACACCCGGATCGGCCGCTTCCCGAAGTGGCCCATGTCGGCGTAGAGGGCCTCGGCGCCGGTGATCGACAGCACGACGGCACCCATCGCGATGAACGCCGTGTAGGGGTGGTCGACGATGAACGCGCCGATCCACGTCGGCGACAGCCCGACCAGGACGCCGGGGCGCTCGACGATGTGCGGTACCCCCAGCACCGCGAGCACGACGAACCACGACACCATGATCGGCCCGAACAGCCTGCCGACGCGGTGGGTGCCCCAGCGCTGGGCCAGGAACAGCAGCGCCAGGATCGCGATGCCGATCGGTAGTACCAGCTCGGCCAGCTGCGGTTCGGCGACCTCCAGACCCTCGACCGCCGACAGCACCGAGATCGCCGGCGTGATCAGCGAGTCGCCGTAGAACAGTGACGCGCCGAGCACGCCGAGCAGCAGGGCCACCATCCCGCGTCGCGCCGTGGTCCGCGTGACCTCGCGGACCAGCGCGGCGAGCGCCATGATCCCGCCCTCGCCGTCGTTGTCGGCGCGAAGGATGAACGACACGTACTTGATCGTGACGACGATCGTCACCGACCAGAAGATCAACGACACGACGCCGTAGATGTCGGCCGTGTTCGGCCGGACGGCACCGCCGTCGATCGAGAAGACGGTCTGCATCGCGTACAGCGGGCTCGTGCCGATGTCGCCGAAGACGATGCCCAGCGCCCCGAGGGCGAGCCCGGCCAGCCCCGCGCCGTGCGCGGCGGGGTGATCGGGGTTGCCGACGGGCGGCGCGGCCGTCGGCGGGGGCTCGACCGGGCCGGGCGCGGCGGCATCCACGTCGGCGGTCGGCTGCGGGTCGGTCACGCGCACAGTCTGCCCGGCCCCGGCGTTCGGCAGGGACCGCGGTGATCACGACGTGCCGGGCGCGACCGGGAGCGGGTCGCGACGCGCGAGCGCCCCGGACCCTGCGTGGGTCCGGGGCGCTCGTCGTGGGAGGTCAGTTGTAGGCGTGGT
>NZ_BPRG01000199.1:0-574 GCF_036984265.1 Pseudonocardia sp. D17
CGCAACCGAGCCCTCGGACGAGCAGCCTGACCCGAAGGTTGACAGAGGATGTCTCATCGCACCGCCTCGCGGACGCTGGGTCGGTGGGGCGGGTGCAGGCCGTGTCGTCGGCTGGGTCGTTGCCGCTCTCGCATGGGGGACTCCCGGGGACGGCGGGGAACGAGCTGGACGGGAGACGACCGTCACGTCCCGCGCGGACGGCGTCAAAGCCCGGTCCCGGGCAGCGCGAAACGGGTCGTCCGTGGTTCTCATTCCACGGGAATCGGCGGACGGGAATTCTCGTTCGACCCGTCACCGCAGGTCGGACGGTGGATTCGGTGGGGGAGCAGTCGTACGCTCCGCTTCGGTCCGCACCCCGGCCCCCCGGCGGCCGGCGGCGGACCCGTCCGTCGTTGAGGAGGTCCCGTGCGCGACCGTCCCGTCGTGCCCCGGCTGCGGCAGCGTTCGCCGGTGCACGGGCTGCGGCGGCGCGGGCTCGGTCCGCTGGAGGTGCTGGCGCAGTCGGTGTCGGGGGCGGCGCCGTCGGCGGCGATGGCGGCCACGCCGGCGATCGTCGCGGTGTCGGCGGGCGGGG
>NZ_BPRG01000199.1:693-16818 GCF_036984265.1 Pseudonocardia sp. D17
TTCACGCGCCGGATGGCCGCGCCGGGCGGGCTCTACACGCTGACGGCGAAGGGGCTCAGCCCGGGCGCGGCGTTCGCGTGCGGGGTGGCGCTGCTCGTCGGGTACGGGATGCTCGCGGCCGCCGCGCTCGTCGGCGGCGCGACCTACCTGCAGGCGCTCGTGCTGCGTCTGGGCGGCACCGGCTCGGTCGTGCTGCCGGTCGTGGCGGTCGTCGTCGTCGGGCTCGCCGCCGGGGGGCTGGCGCTGCGGGGGGTGCGGCTGTCGGCGCGGGTGGTGCTGCTCGCCGAGCTGGTGTCGATCACCCTGATGCTGGCGATCTTCGTGCTGCTGCTCGCCGCGCCGCTGCCGGGCCCGGACGCCGCGCAGCCCGGACCGGGCCTCGGCGGGGTGGCCGCGGGCGTGCTCCCGGCGCTCGCCGCGTTCATCGGCTTCGAGGTGGCGACGTCGCTGGGGGCGGAGGCCCGGCGCCCGTTCCGCAGCGTGCCGCGCGCCGTGACGGCCACCGCGGTGGTGTCCGGTCTGCTGTGCGTGTTCGCGGCGCAGACACAGGTCGTCGGGTTCGCCGCGGCCCCGGGTGGGCTCGCGGGACAGAACGCGCCGGTCGCCGTGCTCGCCACCGCCCGCGGCTGGCCGTGGGTGGCACCGCTGCTCGACCTCGGCCTGACGATGTCGTTCTTCGCCTGCGTGCTCGCGACCGTCAACGGCATCGCCCGGGTCCTGTTCTCGCTGGGCCGTGACGGGGTGGCGCCTCGGGGCTTCGGGCGCACGCACCCGCGGTTCGCCACCCCGCACGTGGCGATCGGTGTCGTGGCGCCGGTGCTGGTCGTCGTGCTCGCCGTTGCGCTGCTGGCCGGTGCCCCCCTGGGTGGGACGCTGACGTTCCTGCTCACCGTCGGCACCGGCGGCTTCCTCGTCGCGTACCTGCTGGTCTGCCTGGCCGCACCGGTGTTCCTGCGCCGCATCGGCGAGCTGACCTGGCCCGCCGTGGCCGCGACGGCCGTCATCGTGCCGATCCTGGTGGCCGTGCTCGTCGCGTTCGTCGCCCGGTCGGGCGGCACGCCCGTCGTCGTGGTGCTGGCCGCGCTCGCGGTCGCGGGGGCCTGCTGGTTCGGGTGGCTGCGGCTGCGCCGGCCCGACCGGATCGCGGGCATCGGCGTCTACGACGAGACCGTCGCCGACGACGTCCTCGGCGCCGACGTCGTCGGTGCCGGTGTCCCCGGTGGTGGCGACGGGCCCGGTACTGGCGGGCCCGGTACCGGCGGGCCCGGTACCGACGGGCCCGGGACCGGCGGCTCGCGGGGTCCCGACGCCCGGCCGGACCGGGCCGCGTGACGAGCCCGCGGGACCCGCTGCCCCTCTCGGGGCGGCAGCCGCGCGCGGTGCGCAGCGCCCTGGCGGTGCTGGAGGAGGTGGTGGCCGCGGGCCCCGGCGTCACGGCCAAGGAGATCTCGGCGGCGCTGCGGCTCCCGCAGGCCACCACCTACCGGCTGCTCAACCTGCTCGTCGGCGAGGAGTACCTGGTCCGGCTGCCCGACCTGAAGGGGTTCGCGCTGGGCAGGCGCGCGGCCCGGCTCGCGCTGCCGGTGACCGTCGCCCCGCCGACCGCGGCGCGGGCCGTCGTCGACCATCTGCGCGGGCTGGTCCGCTGGGGGGTGCACCTGGCCTGGCTGGGCGCGGGGCAGGTGACGCTCGTCGACCCGGACCCGGACCATCCGCCGTCGGACGCCGCGCTGCTCGCGCGCTATCCGCAGGCGTCCGCGCTCGGCCGGCTGCTGCTCGCCGAGCAGCCCGACTGGCGTGCTCTCGTCCGCGACCTGCGCGTGTTCACCGAGTACACGGTCTCGACGCCCGCCGCGCTGACCGCCGCGCTCGACCGGGTCGCCGCCGACGGGCTCGCCCGCCAGTGCGGCGAGCTGCGCGCCGACCGGGGCTGCATCGCCGTCGGCGTTCGCGCCCCCGGTGACGGCAGGCTCGTCGCGGGGCTGGCGCTGTCGGGGCCCGCGCAGCGGGTGGCGGAGCCGAACCCGGAGCTGGTGGCACTGCTGCGTGAGCACGCCGACCGGCTGGCACCGCTGCTCGCCTGAGCGCGACGCGGTGTGACCCCGCTCTCCTCCCGCCTCGTTGATCGGCCCCTGATTGTCGGACAGTCTTACATTCATCAGGCTCCGACGACGGAGGGACGACGATGGAGATCGTCAGAGGACGCGCGGCCGGGGGCATCCCGACGCAGCTGCGCGGCGACACGTTCACCGGCACGGTCTGGGGCGACCCGGTCCTGCCGGCGACCGACGGCACGACGATCGGCTCGGTGACCTTCACCCCGGGCGCCCGGACCTTCTGGCACGCGCACACCGACGGCCAGATCCTCGTCGTGACCTCCGGTCTCGGCTGGGTGTGCACCAAGGGCGGCGAGCCGGAGACGATCCGCGCCGGCGACGTCGTGTGGGTGCCGCCGGGCGAGGAGCACTGGCACGGCGGCACCGCCGACACCGTGCTGACCCATCTCGCCGTCTCGCTCGGGCCGACCCGCTGGACGGACGAGGTCGCGGCGGCCGACTACCCGGGAGCCTCGTCGTGAGCGGTGAGTTCGGGCCGGGCAGTGCCCACTGGGACGCGGGACTGGACATCCGCCGCGATGTCGTCGGACCGGCACACGTCGAGCGCTCGATGGCCGCGGTGAGCGAGTTCTCCCGGCCGATCCAGGAGTTCGTGACCGGCGCGCTGTGGGGTGGGGTGTGGACCCGCGAGGGGCTGGACCGGCGCACCCGCAGCCTGCTGACGATCGTCATGCTGACCGCGCTGAACCGCAACCACGAGCTGTCGGTGCACGTGCGCGGTGCAGTCCGCAACGGCTGCACCGAGGAGGAGATCCGCGAGGCGTTGCTGCAGACGGTCGCCTACTGCGGCGCCCCCGCGGCCCTGGAGGCGTTCCGCGTCGCCGAGAAGACGCTCGGGGAGATCAGCGACGAGGACCGCGAGGCCGGCGCCGCCGCGACGACGGCGGCCGGTGACTGACCCCGCCCTGCCCGCGGTGGTGGGGTTCGTCGGGCTCGGCCGCATGGGTACCCCGATGGCCGGGCGGCTGGCCGCCGGGGGCGTCGTCGTCCGTGCCTTCGACAGCTCGGCCGCGGCACTCGCGGGGCTGGGTGACACCGTGACGGCCGTCGGTTCCGCCGCGGAGGTCGCCGAGGGGGCGTCGGTCGTCATCCTGATGCTGCCGGACTCGGGGGTCGTCGAGTCGGTGGTCGACGGCGGGCTGCTCGCCGCGCTCGAACCCGGGACGCTCCTGGTGGACATGAGCTCCTCGGAGCCGCTGCGCACCCGGGCGCTCGCGGCACGGGTCGCCGACGCCGGCGCGACGCTGGTCGACGCGCCCGTGTCCGGCGGGGTCGCCGGGGCCCGCGCCGCCACGATGTCGATCATGATCGGCGCCGACGCGGCGACGGCCGGCCGGCTGGAGCCGCTGTTCGCGCTGATGGGCAGGCCGCGGCGGGTCGGTGACGTCGGGGCCGGGCACGCGCTCAAGGCCCTCAACAACCTGATGTCGGCCGCGCACCTGCTCGCCAGCTCCGAGGCCCTGCTCGCGGGCACGCGGTTCGGCCTCGACCCCGAGGTGATGCTCGAGGTCGTCAACGGTTCCAGCGGACGCAGCAACTCGACCGAGACGAAGTGGCCCCAGCACGTCGTGACCGGGACCTTCGGGTCCGGGTTCACCGCCGGACTGATGGCCAAGGACGTCCGCATCGCGCTCGGCCTCCTCGACGCGACGGGCGTCGAGGGCGGCGTCGCGCGCGAGGTGTCCGAGCGGTGGGAGGCGGCGGTCGCCCTGCTGGGGCCGGACGCCGACCACACCGAGATCGTCCGCTACCTGGAGCGGACCGGGCCGGAGGAGCGGCGGTGAGCGGCCCGCTGGCCGGGGTGCGGGTCGTCGAGCTGGCCGGGGTCGGGCCCACGCCGTACTGCGGCATGCTGCTCGCCGACCTCGGCGCCGACGTCGTCCGCGTCGACCGGGTGCCCGCCGGACCGCCGCGGACCGGCCCGGCCGAGGGCCTGGACGCGCTGGTCGACGGCATCCTCGGCCGCGGGCGCCGCTCGGTCGCGCTCGACCTGAAACACCCCGACGGCCTCGCCGCGGCCCGCGACCTCGTCGCCCGCGCCGACGCGCTGGTCGAGGGGTTCCGGCCGGGGGTCACCGAGCGGCTCGGGCTCGGACCCCGCGAGTGCCTGGCGCGCAACCCGAGGCTCGTCTACGGCCGGCTCACCGGGTGGGGCCAGGACGGGCCGCTGGCCGCGACGGCCGGGCACGACCTCGACTACATCGCCGTCGCCGGCGTGCTCGCCCACGTCGGCAACCGCGGCGGGCGCCCGGTCCCGCCGCTGAACCTGGTGGGGGACTTCGCCGGCGGCGGGCTGCTGATGGCGTTCGGGATCGCGACGGCGCTGGTCGAGACGTCCCGGTCGGGGCGTGGGCAGGTGGTCGACGCCGCGATGGTCGACGGCGCCGCGTCGCTGATGACGATGATGTTCGAGATGCACGGCCGCGGAGGCTGGGACGAGCGCCGCGGTACCAACGCCAACGACAGCGGCTCGCACTTCTACGACACCTACGAGACCGCCGACGGCGGCCACGTCGCGGTCGCGGCGATGGAGCCGAGGTTCCACGCCGAGCTGCTCGACCGGCTCGGCCTCACCGGCGACCCCGCCTTCGCCGACCAGTGGAACCCGGCGACGTGGGATGCGGCGTCGGCGCGGCTCGCCGCGGTGTTCCGCACCCGCACCCGGGCCGAGTGGGCGGACGTCTTCGCGGGCTCCGACGCCTGCGTCGCCCCGGTGCTGACGATGAGCGAGGCGCCGCGGCACCCGCACAACGTCGCGCGCGCGACGTTCGTCGAGGTCGCCGGGGTGTCGCAACCCGGCCCGGTGCCGCGGTTCGACCGGACGCCGGGGGCCGTCGCCCGCGCCGCGCCGACGGTCGGCGAGCACACCGAAGAGGTACTGGCCGAGCTCGGCCGCACGCCCGAGCGGATCGCTGAGCTGGTCGCCTCCGGAGCGGCCGCCGCTCCCGGGCGCCTGAACTAGAGGACCGCCAGCGGGGTCACGGGGCTCGCCGTCGATCCCGCGAGCGGCAGCGGCGCGACGACGAGCTGGAACGTCGCCCGGCCCGTCCGGGCCAGCTCGAGCAGCGACAGGTTCTCCAGCAGCGGTATCCCGTTGCGGTGCAACAGCTCCAGGTGCACCGGGAACATCGACGGGGTGCCGGCGGGCTGCACCTCGACCGCGTAGTTGTCCGCGCCGACGAGCGCGACGTCGAGCTCCGCCAGCCAGCGGGCCGCCTCGGGCGTCGGGCCCGGTTCGGTCTCGTAGTAGGCGGGTTCGTCCGCCTGCACCTCCCACCAGCCGGTGCGCAGCAGCAGCGCGTCGCCGGGCATCGGTGTGACCCCCGCCCGCGCGTAGGCGGCCTCCAGGTCCGACGGGCCGACCGGGGTCCCGGGTGGCAGCGGCCCGCCGTAGCCCTCGACGAGGTCGAGCAGCACCCCGCGGGTGGCCACCGGGCGGAGCTTGTCGGCGCCGCAGCGCTGGGCGCCGCGGGTGGAGCGCAGCGACGCCGCCGGGTGCCCGTTGTACAGGGTGTCGCCGCTCCACGTGTGGGACAGCGCGTCGATGTGGGTGCCGCTGTGGGTCGAGAGGACGACGGTGTCCTCGGCGAACTTGAAGCCACCGGGTGCGCGGGCGCCCGCGGCGTAGTCGCCGCCGTCGCGGTCCATGAACCGGCGCGGCGCGCTGCGGTGCGGCGGCATCGGGCTGGCCGGGCCGAGGGGCTGGGCCAGCGAGATCGTGCGGCCCTCGGTGACCAGCGCGGCGCCGGCGAGGATCGCCTCGGGACCGATCAGGTTCAGCGCGCCGGTCTCGTCGTCGGCACCCCAGCGACCCCAGTTCCCGTCGCCCTGGCCCGGGTCCGCCCGGCCCCCGTCGGCTCGGCTCTCGTTCCCGTTCACCCCGGGGCTCCCTCCCGCTCGCGGCTGCGCACCCGCTCGGCCGCCTGCTCGACCAGCGCCCTGCGCGTCACCTTGCCCGTTCCGGTGCGCGGCAGCGCCTCCAGGACCACGACCTCCCAGGGCACCTTGTACCCCGCGATCGCGTTCCGGCAGAAGCGTCGCAGGTCCTCGCCGGTCGCGGCAGCCCCGTCGACGAGCGTGGCGAAGGCGACGACGACCTCGCCGCGGCTGCGGTGCGGCGCGCCGACGACCGCGACCTCGGCGACGTCCGGGTGCGCCGACAGGAAGCCCTCGACCTCCGCGGGGGCCACGTTGATGCCGTTGGTCTTGATCATGTCGGTGAGCCGCGCGCCGAACTCGACGAACCCGTCCTCGGCGCGCACCCGCAGCCGGTCACCGGTGCGGTACCACCCGTCGGCGGTGAGCGCCGCGGCGTTGGTCGCCGCGGTCTCGTCGTCGTCGCCGAGGTAGCCGGGCATGACGCGGCCCCGGACCTGCAGCTCCCCGAACTCACCGGGCGGCAGCTCGGTCCCGTCGACGTCGACGACGCGCAGCTCGACGCCGGGCAGCGGCGGACCCTGCGTGGTGAGCCGGACCTCCAGCGGTGCGTCGTGCGGGGTGACGCAGCAGTTCCCGTAGGTCTCGGTCGAGCCGTAGATGTTGCAGATGTCGGGCACGTCGAGCTCGTCGACGATGCGGCGCACCTCGTCGGGTCGCCCGATCGTCAGGCCGGTGCGCAGCGAGGTCACCGCGCGGACCCGGTCGGCGACCGTCGCGAGCCCGTCGGCGAGGCTCGGCAGCAGGTAGGCGGCGGTGCAGCGGTGCGCGGCGAGGGTGTCGGCGGCGGTCGCGGGGTCGAAGTGGTCCTGCACGACGAGGCACGCGCCGTGGGTGAGGGTGGCGGGCAGCGCGTTGGCCGCGCCGAAGCTCCAGAACAGCGGCGACCCGAGCCAGACCCGGTCGGCGGCGGTGAGGCCCATCCGCTCGCCGATGTGGAAACCGTTGACCAGCAGGTCGTGCTGCCGCAGCGGGACGGCCTTCGGGTGGCGCGTCGACCCGGAGGTGTAGAGCACGAAGGCGACGTCGTCGGGTCCGGCGGCGCAGGTGTCCGCACCCGGACCGCCGGTCAGCCCGGACCAGCGGCGGGCCCCCGCCGGGAGGTCCGCGGCGAGGCAGTGGTCGACGGAGTGGTCGAGGACGACGACCTCGCGCAGGACGGGGAACTCCGCGCTGCGCCACTCGCCGGGCCCGGCGTCCCAGAGCTCGGGCACGAGCTCGCGCAGCTCGGCGAGCAGGTCGCTCGACCGGACCGCGGCGTCCATGACGAGCACCGGCGCCGCGCACGTCGCGAGCAGGTGCCGCAGGTCCCAGGCCTTGACCCAGGTGTTGAACGCGTCGACGCGGGCGCCCGCGCGCATCGCGCCGAGGGTCGCGGCGAGCCACTGCGCGGAGTTGGCGCCGAGCAGCGCGACCGTCCCGCCCGGGCCGACGCCCAGCCCGCGCAGGGCGGCGGCGGCGCGGCGGGCGGCGTCGTCGAGCTCGCGGTAGGTCCACTCGACCGCACCCGCGACGAGGGCGGCCGCGTCGGGCGTCGCGCCCGCGATGTCGGAGACGAGGGCCGGCAACGTCGGGGCGGCCGGCGGTGCGGTGACGGTCACGGCAGCAGCACCGTCCGGCCGGTGACGGCGCGCGCCTCGAGGTCGGCGTGCGCGGCGGCGGCCTCGGCGAGCGGCCGGCGGACCGTCGCGACCGGTGCGACCGCTCCGGCGGCGACGAGGTCGACGACGGCGGCGAGGTCGTCGCGGTCGGCGTGGGCGGATCCGTGCACGCGCAGCTCCTTCACGATCGTCAGACCCGGGTCGAGTGGCAGCGTCGCGGGCTCGGTGTTGCCGACGAGTGCGAGCCGTCCCCGCGGCGCGAGCGCCCGCAGCGCCGTCGTGAACGTCGGGCCGCCGGTGATCTCGACGGCCGCGTCGGCCCCGCGCGGCCGCCCCAGCTCGGCCAGCGCGGCGCGGACCTCGCGGACGTCCGCGCGGGCGAGCACCCGGTCGGCGCCGAGGGCGCGTAGCGCGTCGACCTTGCCGGGGCTGCCGGTCAGCGCGACGACCACCGCCCCGAGGTGGTGTGCGAGCGCGACGGTGTGCACCCCGACGCCGCCCCCGGCGCCGGTCACGACGACGACGTCGCCCGCGCCGACCTCGGCGGCCCGCAACGCCCGCCGGCCCGTGCCGACGGCGCAGGAGAGGATCGCGCCCGTCGCGAGGTCGACGTGGTCGGGCAGCGGCACGGCGTTGAGCGGCGAGGCGACGACGTACTGCGCGTACCCGCCCGGCAGGTCCTCGCCGTAGAAGCCGGGGCCGCTGCGGCACGACGTGGTGCGCCCGTCGGCGCACCACTCGCAGGTCCCGCACGGGATGCGCTGCATGAGCGCGACCCGCCGGCCCGCCCATCCGGGCGG
The DNA here is from genome assembly GCF_036984265.1 of Pseudonocardia sp. D17. NCBI lineage: Bacteria > Bacillati > Actinomycetota > Actinomycetes > Pseudonocardiales > Pseudonocardiaceae > Pseudonocardia > Pseudonocardia sp. D17. The sequence continues at coordinate 9,148 of NZ_BPRG01000199.1, forward strand.
CGTACCGTCGCCCAGCCCGACGACCTCGCCCGCGATCTCGTGGCCGAGGACCGACCCGGGCCGGGCGGCGAGCAGCCCGCGGCGGGCCAGCAGGTCGTGCCCGCACACCCCGACGGCGCCGACCCGGACGAGCAGCTGCCCGGGCGCGGGCTCGGGCACCGGCCGGGTCGCGGCCACCAGCACCTCCGGACCGCCGCAGGCCGCCATTTCGACGACCCGCATCCGTTCGGGAGCCACCGCGCTCAGGCCGGCTCGAACCAGTAGTCCGCGGCCGTCCCGGTCGGTGTGTCGCTGAACGCGACCCGGACCCGGTTGCCGACGGCCAGCGACGCGACCGCCGAGGGCAGGTCGGTGAGGTCGAGCCCGCGGACGTAGCCGACGAGCGCGGTGTCGGCCCCGTCGAGCGTGGCGTAGGCCAGCGCGTACGGCGGGTCGGGCAGCCCGCGGAACGCCTCGTGGACGATCGTGAACATCTCGACGACGCCGGCGGTGGCCACCTCGACCCAGTCCGAGGTGGCCGTGTGGTCGCGGTCGCAGAACGAGCGGGCCGGCACGATCACCCGCTCGCACGACGGGCAGCGCCTGCCCAGGATCCGCTGCTCGGCGAGGCCGGCGAGGAAGCGCGACGTGGTGTCGCCCAACGCGTGCCGGTAGCTGAGGTCCCAGGTCTGGGTGTAGAACCGGGGTTCGACGGCGCTGGTCACGGGGGTTCCTTCCGTTCGCGTGCTCACGCGATGTCCTCGAGGTCGGCGCTGAGCACGAGGCTCGCGTAGAACTGGTGGTCGCCGCCGATCGCGCTGGCCACGGCGGTGCGGGCGCCCTCGACCTGCCGGTCACCCGCGCGGCCCTGCACCTGCAGCGTGGCCTCGGCCAGCCGGGCGACGCCGGTGACGGCGATCGGGTTGGAGCACAGCACCCCACCCGACGGGTTGACGATCGTGCCCTTCGCCCCGAGCGCGAAGTCGCCCTGCGCGAGCCGGGCCGGGGCCTCGCCCTTGCCGCACAGCCCCGCCGCCTCGATGACGTGCAGCTCCACGCTGGAGAAGGGCGCATAGATCTCGGCGACGTCGAGCTGGCCGGCGGGGTCGGTGACGCCCGCCATCGCGTAGGCCCGTTCGAACGCGACGGCCAGCGCGTCGGCGTCGCCGTGGTCGGCGAGCATCCGCGGGCCGACCCGGTCGCCCATCCAGAACGTCTCGGTGTTCTGCCCGATCCCGCGGATCCACGCGGGCCGCAGCCCGTGCGCCCGCGCGTACCGCTCGGAGACCAGCACCGCACCCGCCGCGCCGGTCGACGACGGGCAGGCGTCACCGAGCTTGATCGGCCACGCCAGCACCCGGCTCGCCAGGACGTCCTCGACGGTGACCGGCTCGCGCAGGTGGGCCAGCGGGTTGAGCGCGGCGTGCCGGCGGTTCTTCACCGTCACCCGGGCGAAGTCGGCCTCGTCCGCGCCGTGGGCGTGCATGTAGCGCACCGCGGACAGGGCCAACATCGTGATGGTGTTCAGCGGGATCGGCCGTTCGTAGCCGACGTCCCACATCTTGTTGAGCACCGACTGCGCCGACCCCGATTCGGAGACGCGTTCGCCACCGGCGACGAGCACGACGTCGAACATCCCCGACGCGACGTGGGTCCACGCGGCGATGACCGCGCTCATCCCGGTGGCGCCGCCGTTGTTGACGCGCATGAACGGCTTGCCCGCCGCGCCCAGCGCCTCGACGCACCACCGTTCGCCGTTGCCGACGCCGATGAGCGCGTCCGGGGCCAGCGGGAACACGACGGCGTCGACGTCGTCCATGGTGATGCCGGCGTCGTCGAGGGCGAGCAGCGCGCCCTCCCGGACAAGTTCGGGGAACGTCACGTCGGCCCGCCGCGTGACGTAGGGCGTCTGCCCGACCCCGAGCACCCCGACCGCACTCATGCCGCGTCCCTTCCGGCGACCGTGTCCCTGCCGGAGACCGCGTCCCCGCCGGAGACCGCGTCCCTGCCGAAGACCATGACCGTCGCGCCCTGCCCCGCGAACCCGTTGAACCCGATCCCCGCGGCCACGCCGGCCCGGCCTTCCGAGACCGTCGTCGCGGCGGCGAGCAGCCTGGCCAGCCCGGCGACGTGCGCGGGGGCGGGCGCGTCGCGCAGCGAGCCGGACGCGTTCACCGGCGTGCCCGCCGGGAGGCCCAGCGCCGAGGCGGCGTGCGCGACGGCGGGCTCGCTCGGCGCGGCGATCTCCACGGCCTCCCAGCTCGCGGCCGGGACGGGGTCGTCGCCGCGGTCGAGGTGGGCGAGCGCGGCGTGCAGCGCGGCCTGGGCGGCGGGGTCGCGGGCCCCCGGCTCGTAGCGGTCGGTCGACCACCCCGCCCCGCGGATCCACGCAGGTCCCGTGGAGGCTCCGGCGGGCACCGCCGACTCGACGGCCAGGACCGCGGCGTACACGCAGTCCGCCCGGGCGGGCAGGTCGGCTGCGGTCAGCGGCCAGGCCACGACGTCGTCGGCCGCGGGCGGCGCGCCGGGGGCGGCCCAGCGCGACGCCTGCAGCGCGGCGGCGATCGTGTCGTTCATGCCGACGGCCCGCAGCACGTAGGGCTCGGCGCTGACGAGCTCGGCGTGCTCGGGGGAGACCGACTCGCTCGGCTTGCCCCAGCCGACGACGAGCACCGTCTCGCCCTGCCCCGACCGCAGCCGCAGCCAGCTGTAGACCAGGGCGTGCTCGCCGGACGAGGCGATCATCGTGACGTCACGCCCGACCCCGCCCGCGGGGCCGGCCGAGGTCATGCACGAGATGACGCGGCCGTCGGTCTGGTCGTTGCCGCTGAGCACGACACCGCCGACGTCGGCCGCGGTCAGGCCCGCGGCCGCCAGTGCGCGGTGCGAGGTCTCGAAGATCATCTCCTCGAGGCTGCGGCCCTCCTCGCGGGCGACGACGTCGCGGACGCAGGAGACGACGGCGACCCGCGGGGGCGCGGGTTCGGATCGGGTCACGAAGGGGTCCTTCCGGATGGGGCGGACGACGGGGTCAGCCGGCGTGGGCGTCCGCGGCCGCGGTCGGGTCGACCAGTTCGGCCTCCACGGCGGCGGCGGTCTCGTGCATGGCGGTGGTCAGGGCGCCCAGCTCGCGGGCGGGCAGTGCGGTGCGCAGCGCGGACACGTGCACGGCCGCGACGACGACGCCCGACTGGTCGCGCACCGGCGTCGCCAGCCCGAGGACGCCGCGCAGGCTCTCGCCGCGGCTGACGCTGACGCCGCGCTTGCGGATGGCGGCGAGGTCGCGTTCGAGCTCGGCGGGGGAGGTGCGGGTCTGCGGGGTCAGCGCGGGCCGTGGCTTGCGCAGCATCGCGTCGGCGATCTCCGGCCGGTACGCCGCGAACAGCTTGCCGACGGCCGTCGAGTGCAGGAACAGGCTGCGTCCGAGCGGGATGTCGAGGTTGACGTGCTGGCTGCCCGGATGCCGTGACACGTAGACGACGCGGGTGCCGGCCGCGACGGCGAGGTAGACGTCGTACCCGGTGGTCTCGGCGAGCAGGTCGAGGTGACGCGCCGCGACCCGGCGGACGGCGACGCTGTCGAGCACGTTGATGGCCGTCCGGATCGTGCGCGGGCCCAGCCCGTACAGCCGGCCCGAGAGGTGCAGTGCCTTCGCCTCCACCATCGCGCGCAGCAGGTCGTGGGTGCTCGACAGCGGCAGTCCCAGCCGCTTGCTGAGCTGCGAGACCGACGTCGGGCCGTGTTCGGCGAGATGGTCGACGACGTCGAACAGACGACCGAGGCGCTGACTGTCCACGGTGGGCTCCCGTGTCCGGGGCGGCACCGGTGCCGCCCGCCTGTGCCTCCGGGTCCCCGGAGGACCGATCCGGGAACGCGGAGGGCTGGACCGGCCGAAACGTAGGTCGCGCCGGCGCGCGCCGACAAGGTCCTTTCGCGTTCACGGAGGAACGTGACGAGGTCGCCCGGTGCCGCCACACTGCGCGCGCCCGGCACCCGCGCGACCGGTCGGGTGCGGCCGGACGGTGCTTGACGTCACCAGGAGCCGCCGCTAACTTCCTTTCACATCTTCACACTGATGTTCAGTATGTGAAAGACCCGATCGTGACATCCCAGCACCGAAGGCCGGTACCACCCGGTCCCGGCCTTTCACCCTGCACAGACGGTTCCGGTCCAACGGCGGAGCGTGATTCCTGGTGACGACACTCGTGCAGACGCTGGTGAGCGGGATCCTCGTCGGCGGCCTCTACGGACTGTTCTCCAGCGGCCTGACGCTGATCTTCGGTATCACCCGTGTCATCAACTTCGCCCACGGCGACTTCGTGACCCTCGGCATGTACGGCGCGGTGCTCCTGTTCGCGAGCCTGGGCCTGAGCCCGCTGATCGGGATCATCCCGGTCGCGATCCTCTCGTTCCTGATCGGGGCGATCGTCTACCGCGTCATCGTGCGCCGGACGCTCTCGGTCAAGGGCATATCGGCCATCGACGCCCAACACGGACAACTCGTCCTCACGTTGGCGGTGTCGATCCTCATCTCGAACCTGCTCCTGATGTTCTTCGGCCCGTCGCCGAGGGCGGTGCAGGGCGTGCTGCCGGCGGTCTACGAGGTCTTCGGCGTCTACATCCAGCAGGCGCGACTGGTGTCGTTCCTCATCGCGCTGGTCGTGTTCCTGCTGCTCTACATCGCACTGCAGCGGACCCTGTACGGAAAGGCGATCCGCGCGACGGTCGACGACCGGGACATGGCGTCGATGGTCGGGATCGACCCGAACAAGGTCTACGCGGTGAGCTTCAGCGTCGGCATCATGCTCACCGGGATCGCGGGCTGCGTCCTCGCGACCTACTACCCGGTGACCCCGACGACCGGCGCGGGCTTCCTGATCATCGCGTTCGTCACCGTCGTCATGGGCGGGCTCGGCAACATCGTCGGTGCGTTCGTCGCGGGTCTGCTCGTCGGCATCATCCAGCAGGTCACCGCGATCTACGTGGCCGTCGACCTGCAGGACGTCGGGTTGTTCCTCGCGTTCGTGCTGGTCCTCGTGCTGCGCCCGCAGGGCATCCTGTCCGGACGGAAGGCCTCGGCATGACCGCGCTCGGAAAGCTCCTGCGCTCCACCGGCGGACTGGGGACCGTCGTGCTCGTCCTGGTCGCGAGCCTGCCGCTGTGGTTCATCCAGTCCAGCTTCGTGCTCAGCGTCGCGACCCTGACGCTGATCTTCATGGCCGCATCGCTGGGCTGGAACGTCATCAGCGGCTTCGGCGGCCAGATCTCGTTCGGGCACAGCATCTTCTTCGGCCTCGGTGCCTACACGACCGCGCTGCTGCAGGTGCGCTACCACCTCAACGCCTACGTCGGTGTGGTGCTGGGCGTGGTCGTCGCGGTGGTGCTGGCGGTCCTGCTCGGCGCGGTGACGCTGCGCCTGCGCGGCATCTACTTCTCGCTGGCGACGTTCGCGCTGACGCTGGTGTTCGCCATCCTGACCGGGCACTACGAGGGCTTCACCGGCGGCGAGGTGGGGCTGACGCTCCCGCTGCTCGGCGACGCCCCGGGTCAGTTCTCCTTCGACAACAAGGTCGTCTTCTACTGGATCGCGACGCTGCTCGCCGCGCTCGCGTTCGTCGCGACGTGGCTGGTGCTGCGCTCGCGGCTCGGGCTGCAGCTGCGCGCGATCCAGGCCGACCAGGAGGCGGCCCAGGCGTCCGGTGTGCTGGCGTTCCGCGTCAAGCTGGTCGGCCTGGCGATCAGTGCCGTCCCCGCGGCGCTGGCCGGCTCGGTCTACATGCAGTACGTCGCCTTCATCGACCCCGACAGCGCCTTCGGCGCGACCGTCGCGACGCAGATCGCGGTGATCGCGTTCGTCGGTGGCGCGGGCAAGCTGTGGGGCCCGGTCATCGGCGCGGTGATCCTGGTGCCGCTGCAGCAGCTGCTCAACTCGTCGCTGTCGGCCTACCCGGCCGGGTTCAACCTCGTCGTCTACGCGCTCGTCGTGCTCGTCATCCTCTGGATCGAGCCGCGCGGCATCATGTCGATGCGCATCCGCAGGCGGACGCCGCGACCACCGGCCCGCGACGCCGCGCCGCCGGGCGACTCCGTACCCGACCCGCGCCCGGTCGACGCCGTGTCCGCCACGCCGTCCGTCCCGACCAGCCGGAACGGGAGCTGAGCCATGGCCGCATCGACCGAACCGCTGCTGCGCGTCGAGGGCCTGACGGTCCGTTTCGGCGGCCTCGTCGCGGTCAACGACGTCAACTTCACCGTCGCCGAGGGCGAGCTGCTGGGCATCATCGGTCCCAACGGCGCGGGCAAGACCACCACGTTCAACGCCGTCGCCGGGGCCGTGCGTCCGACGTCGGGCACCATCCGGATCGGCGACGCGCTCGTCAGCGGCCGGCCGCCCGAACGCGTCGCGCGGCTCGGGATCGCGCGCACGTTCCAGTCGGTCCGGCTGTTCAAGGCGATGTCGGTCGCGGAGAACGTGACGCTCTCGGCCAGCACCGTCTGCCCGTCGATGGGGGCCTCGCGCGAACGCGCGGCCGAGGTCGCCGAGCTGCTGGGGATGCAGGCGCTGCAGGACAGCAGGGTCGACGAGCTCCCGCTGGCCGACCAGAAGCGCGTCGAGATCGCGCGGGCGCTGGCGCTGCGGCCCCGCCTGCTGCTGCTCGACGAGATGATGAGCGGGCTCAACCAGGCCGAGACCCGCGACCTCATCGGCGTGATCACCACGCTCAACTCCGACGGACTGACCACGATCGTCATCGAGCACGTGCTGCGGGTGATCATGGAACTGAGCCATCGCGTCCTCGTCCTCGACCACGGCGTGATGATCGCCGAGGGACCACCGCGGGAGGTCATGAGCGACCCGCGGGTCGTCGAGGCCTACCTGGGCCGGTCGGCCGCGGCGAACCTGGGGGAGCCGGCATGAGGGCACCGTGGCGGACGCGCACGGCCGACGGGGAGCGCGCCTCCACCGCGGCGTCGCTGCGCGTGCAGAACCTGTCGGTGGACTACGGCAACATCCGAGCGCTCGTCGACGTCTCCTTCGAGCTGCGGCCCGGCGAGTTCATGGGCGTCCTCGGCGCGAACGGCGCCGGCAAGTCGACGCTGCTGAAGTCGATCTCCGGGCTGGTCCGCCCGGCGGCGGGCTCGATCAGGCTGGGGGACGGCGAGCTCGTCGGCATCCCGGCGCACCGGATCCCCGCCACGGGGCTCGCGCACGTGCCCGAGCGTCGCCGGGTCTTCCCGTCGCTGAGCGTGCAGGACAACCTGGCGCTCGGTGCCTACGCCACGCCGCCGGACCGGTCGCGCGCCGAGCTGCTCGACGAGGTGCTCACGCTCTTCCCGCGGCTGAAGGAGCGGGCGACGCAGCTCGCGGGGTCGCTCTCGGGTGGGGAGCAGCAGATGCTCGCCGTCGGCCGGGCGCTGATGCTCGCGCCCCGGCTGCTGATGCTCGACGAGCCCTCCCTCGGGCTCGCGCCGGTCATCGTCGAGGAGATGTTCGACCGGCTCGCCGCGATCCACCGCGAGCTCGGCGTGTCGATCCTGCTCATCGAGCAGAACGCCACGCAGGCGCTGGAGGTCATCGAGCGCGCGATCGTCCTGACGACGGGCGAGGTGACCTTCACGGGTACCCGTGAGGAGCTCGGCGACAGCGAGTACCTCAAACGGGCCTACCTGGGGCTGTGAACGGGGCCGGGG
>NZ_BPRG01000199.1:16988-71785 GCF_036984265.1 Pseudonocardia sp. D17
TACTCGGGCTCGACGTCGATGCGCAGCGTCCCGAGGATGCGGATGACCGCGTTGTAGAACGACGCGATGATCACCAGGTCGACCGCCCGGGCCCGGCCGAGCGCCTTCTCCAGCGATGCCCACGTCTCGTCGCTGACGCGCCGGTCGGCGGTGATCTCCCTGGCCGCGGTGAGCACGAGGGTCTCGAGGTCGCCGAGGCCGTGCGACTCGTCGTTGCTCGCCTTGACGAGGTCCGCGATGTCGGCGTCGGTCACACCGAAGTCGTGGCCGATCTTGACGTGGTGGCTCCACTCGTAGGGGCTCGCGGTCAGGTACCCGACCTGCAGGATGGCCAGCTCGCGCAGCCGTGGGTCGAGCTCGCAGCCGTGCCGGATCCACTGCCCGAGCACGTGGAAGTGCCGCAGGCCGTCGGGACTGTTGGCGAGGCCGCGGAACAGGTTGATCGGCCTCTCGAGCAGCTCGCGGTCGCTCTCGGCGAGATCCGACTCGGACAGATAGGGCACCAGTGCCATCGTCGCTCCGTGGGGAGTCCGGGGTGTCCGCGGGGGTGCCACGGCCGTCGGCCCGCCGGGTCGGCGCCGGGTCCCGCAGGTGCCCCGGCGGAGTTGACGGGGCGACGACCCATGATTACCGTCGTTCACGAAATGCCGCAAGTATTCATCATTTGAAATTCTGCACGACGCACCGCAGCGAGCCGCGATGTGTGCGGGACCGTGACGAAGGGGTCGAGGATGGCGCAGCCGGGGACCGGCAGGGTGGCGGGGAAGACGGCGCTCGTGATGGGCGCCGGCCAGACGCCGGGGCAGACCACCGGCAACGGCCGGGCGACGGCCGTGCTGCTCGCCCGGGAGGGCGCCAAGGTCCTGTGCGCCGACCGCGACCTCGCCGCCGCGGAGGACACCGTCAAGCAGATCGCCGCCGAGGGCGGCGAGGCCGTCGCGATCACGGCCGACGTCACGGTCGAGGACGAGGTGGCCGCCGCCGTTGCCGGGTGCGTCGAGCAGTGGGGCCGGCTGGACATCCTGCACAACAACGTCGGCATCAGCATCGCGGGCGGCGACGCCCCGATCGCCGACATCGAGGCCGACGCGTTCGCCCGCGTCACCGCCGTCAACCTGCAGGGCATGGTGATGACCTGCAAGCACGCGATCCGCGTCATGCGCGAGCAGGACGGCGGCGTCATCACCAACATCTCCTCGATCGCCGCGTGCATCAACTACCCGTACGTCACGTACCGCACGTCCAAGGCCGGTGTGGTGACGATGACCGAGCACATCGCGATCACCAACGCGCAGTACGGGATCCGGGCCAACGCGATCCTGCCGGGGCTGATGGACACCCCGATGGCGATCGAGAACCGGGTCGGCCTCGACGGGCGGACCCGCGAGGACGTCTACGCCGAGCGCAACTCCCACGTCCCGCTGCGCAACAGGATGGGCACCGCCTGGGACGTCGCCAATGCCGCGCTGTTCCTCGCCTCGGACGAGGCGAGCTTCATCACCGGTGTCGCGCTCGCCGTCGACGGCGGGCAGCGGCTGGCCGCGGGCTGACCGACACAGGGCCGACCGACACAGGGCCGACCGACACAGGGCCGACCGACACAGGGCCGACCGATGAGGGCCGGCCAGGGCCGAGCATCCAGGACCAGGGGCGCGCCCCGATCCGCACGACAGGTCGCGGGAACACCACCCGGCGGCCCCTCTCGCGAGGAGACGCACATGAACTCCCAGAACGGCAGACGGCCGTGACCGCCACCGATGCCGCGCCCGGCAGCGCCACCGCCGGCACCTCACTGACCGACCTGCGCATGGTGTGGCGGATGCGCGCGTTCGAGGAGAAGGTGCGCGAGCTGCGGCTGGCGGGCGACGCCGTCGGCTCGATCCACCTGGGCATCGGCCAGGAGGGCGTGGCCACCGGCGCATCCGGGCTCGCCGGTCCGCAGGACGCCGTCTTCGCCACCTATCGCGGACATTCGTGGGCGATCTCCTGCGGGGTGCCCGTCGAGGCGCTGTTCGGCGAGATCCTCGGCCGCGACACCGGGATCAACGGTGGTCGCGGAGGGTCGGCGCACCTGACGGCACCGGCGTACCGGTTCTTCGGCGAGAACAGCATCGTCGGCGCCGGCGCGCCGATCGCCTGCGGCGCCGCGCTGGCCGGCCGCCACGACGGTTCGGACCGCGTGGCGCTCACCGTCTTCGGCGACGGCGCGATGAACCAGGGCGCGGTCCACGAGGCGATGAACTTCGCCTCGGCGTTCTCGCTGCCGGTGGTCTTCCTGTGCGAGAACAACTCGTGGTCCGAGCTCACCCCGATCGACGAGATGGTCCGCGACCCCGAGCTCTTCCGCCGTGCGGCCGCCTACGGGATGCCCGGCGAGCGGATCGACGGCAACGACCCGCGGGAGGTGCGCGAGCGGCTCGGCGACGCGTTCGAGGTCGCCCGCGAGGGCGGGGGCCCGACCCTCGTCGAGGCCATGACGCAGCGCCTCGTCGGCCACTACATCGGCGACGCCGACCAGTACCGGCGCCCCGGCGAGCGCGAGCGCGACGCCGAGCGCGAGCCGGTCGCCCTGCTCACGCGCCGGCTGCGCGAGAGCGGCGTGAGCGACGACGAGATCGCCGCCGCCGAGTCCGACGCCCGTGCCGAGATGGAGGCCGCCGCCGCGGCGGCGCTGGCCGCCCCGCTCGCCGACCCCGCGACCGCGAAGGAGCACCTCTATGCCTGACACGGCCGTCTCGGGTCCCGCCACGACGGGTGCCTCGTCCGCGACGCAGGACGTCAAGGAGCTGACCTACGGCGGTGCTGTCAACGCCGCGCTGCGCCGCTGCCTCGAGGAGATCCCGGAGACGCTGCTCTACGGCGAGGACGTCGCCAAGCCCGGCGGTGTCTTCGGCGTCACCCGCGGGTTACGCCGCGACTTCGGCGACCGGGTCTTCGACACCCCGATCAGCGAGTCCGCGATCCTCGGCTCGGCCGTCGGGGCCGCGATGCTGGGCAGGCGGCCGATCGTCGAGATCATGTGGGTCGACTTCTCGCTCGTCGCCTTCGACCAGGTGGTCAACCAGCTGGTCAACGTGCGCTACGTCAGCCGCGGCGAGCTCGTCGCGCCGGTCACGATCCGCACCCAGCAGGGCAGCGCGCCCGGGGCGTGCGCCCAGCACAGCCAGAGCCTCGAGGCACTGTTCCTGCACGTCCCGGGCCTGCGGGTGTGCATGCCCTGGACCGCGCAGGACGCCTACGACCTGCTCGTCGCCGCCGTGCACTCCGACGACCCGGTGCTCGTGATCGAGAACCGGACGCTCTATCCGGCGGGCACCGGTCCGGTGCGGCTCGGCGGGCCCGCGCAGCAACCGGGCGGGCTGCGGGTCCGTCGTGAGGGGACCGACGCCACCGTCGTGACCTGGGGGGCGATGACGGCCCGGGTGCTGGAGGCGGCCGCGACCCTGGCGGGCGAGGGCATCTCGGTCGAGGTGCTGGAGACGCCGTGGCTCAACCCGTTCCCCACCGACGAGGTCGCGGCGAGTGCCCGGCGCACCGGTGCGCTGGCCGTCGTGCACGAGGCGAACACCACCGGCGGGTTCGGGGCCGAGGTGGTCGCGCGCGTCGCCGGCGAGGGTGTCGCACTCCGGGTCCCGCCGCTGCGGGTCGGGTTGCCCGACGCCCGGGTGCCCGCCGCGCCGAGTCTCGCCGCCGGTCTGGTGCCGGGTCCCGACGCGATCGCTGCAACGATCCGCGAGTGGTTGGGCTGAAACGGACGTAACTGCTGGTCACGGCCAGGATTCGGGTCCACGGAAGCTCTTGACCGGGTCACCGGTGGATCGCTAGGTTTTCACGACAGTGAGTTGAGATTCATCATCTGAACTCTTTCGGACCGTACGCACAGCCGCGGCGGTGGCCGTCACCACGGCCGTCCCGCGGCGCGTGGCCCCCGTGTGAGGGGCTCGTCGAGGGAAGGATGGGACCCCGGATGGACATCGTCCTGGGCGTCGACACGCTCTCCTACCACTGCCGGCTCGCGACCGGGGAGATCTCCCTCGAGGACGTCCTGCGGGAGATCGCGGAACTCGGTTACTCGTTCGTCCAGTTCAACGCGGTGCACGTGCGCGACCGCGACGAGGCCGGGCTGGAGGCGCTGCGTGGGCTCGCGGGCGAGCTCGGCCTGGACATCACGCTGTCCGGCGACGTCGTCGGGCGCGTCGGCAACGGCGACACGGTCGAGCCCGGCGTCGAGCGCATCCGCGGCTGGGTCGCGCTCGCCGAGACCATCGGCAGCCCGTTCGCGCGGGTGTCGTCGGGCTTCTACCGGGCGGAGCTGTTCTCCCAGCCGGGGCTGATCGCGGCCGAGCAGCGCTACGTCACCGAGACGCTGCGCCGGGCGGCCGACGAGGTGCCCGGGGACGTGCAGATCCTCCTGGAGAACCACTCCGACTTCACCGCCGACGAGTACGCCGAGATCATCGACGGCGTCGGCTCCGACCGGATCGGCGTGTTCCTCGACCTGATCAACCCGATCTCGTCGTTGCAGGACCCGCTGCCGGTCATCACCCGGCTGGCGCCGCTGGCGCCGTCGGGGCACGTGAAGGACTTCAGGCTCGTCTCGCGCTACGTGGAGGACCGCTTCCACCGGCGCGGGTTCGACGTGCAGTGGTGCTACCCGGGCGAAGGGGTCGCCGACCTCGCCTCGCTCGTCGGCGTGCTGGTGGGATCCGCCGGTCGTGCCGAACCGTACCGGCTCTCGGTCGAGGGCCTCGACAACCACCCCGGCGTCGCCGACCAGCGCGAACGGCTCGCGGCATCGCTGGCGTTCCTCCAGAAGCTCATCACCGACGCCCCCGCGGCGGCGGCCCCGTCGAAGGAGACGCGATGAGGACCAGGATCGCCGGGGCGGCGGCAGCCGCCGCCCTGCTCACACTCGCCACCGCATGCGGTGGCATCGCCACCCAGAGCCAGTCCGGCAATGCGGTGAACTGCGGTGACACCGTCAGCATCGGTGCGCCCTACCCGCTGTCGGGGGTCTGGGCCGAGAACGGCCAGAACTCCCTCAACGGCATGCAGCTCGCCGCCGACCAGATCAACGACGCCGGCGGGATCAAGGGCCTCGACGGCGCCAAGGTCAAGATCGTCAGCGGCGACACCAGCTCGGACAACCCGGGCCAGGCCAAGACGGTCACGGAGAACCTGCTCCAGCAGGGCAACATGTCGGCGGTCGTCGGCTCGTACCTGTCGAGCATGACGCTGACGACGGTCGTCGCGACCGAGACCAAGAAGGTCCCGCTGATCACGCAGTCGTTCGTCGACGACCTGACGGCGAAGGGCTACAAGTACCTCTTCCAGATCCCGCCGAAGGCCTCGGCGTTCGGCTCGGAGACGGTCACCGACGCCAAGGGCGTCTTCGAGGCGCAGAACCGGCCGCTGCGCACGCTCGCCGTCGCAGGCTCCGACGACGCGTCGACCAAGGCGCAGACCGCCGGTGTCGTCGCGGGGGCGGGCAAGGAGGGTGTGCAGGTCCTGCAGCAGGTCATCTTCCCCAACGGCCTGTCCGACGCGACCGCCATCGTCAACAAGATCTCCGACGCCAAGGCCGACCTGATCGTGCTGGGCGGCAACGTGTCCGACCTGTCGCTGATCATCAAGGGCATCCGGGCCCGCGGGGTCACCACGCCGATCGCGACGTCCGGCGGCGGTGGGGCGCTCACCCCGCAGTTCGCCAAGGCGCTCGGTGACGCGGCCGACGGCATCATGGCCTCCGCGGCGTGGAACTCCGACGTGACGTTGCCCGGTGTCTCCGACGCCGCGACCCAGTACCAGCAGAAGTACAACGCGTTCATGCCGCAGGAGGCGGGCGAGTCCTGGGCCGCCGTCTACGAGCTCGCCCAGGTCATGGACCAGGGCAAGACGTGCGACCCGCAGAAGATCCGCGACGCGCTGGCCAGCACCGACTTCACGACCGGTCCGGCCTCGGCCGTCCCGCCGGGCAAGGTCGGCTTCGACCCGACCGGCGCGAACAAGTACATCAAGCCGATCCTGGTGCAGTGGCAGAACGGGACCCTGAAGACGGTCTTCCCCAAGGAGGTCGCCTCGACGGCCTCGCTGCCGCTGGGCGCGGGCCCGACCCCCTGATGATCCGAATCCCGGCGATCCCGATCCCCTGATCGTCGGGAGCCCCGACCGTCCGGCCGCCGCGGTGCCGTTGACCCCACCGCGGCGGCCCGGACTCCCACCTCCGCAGTTGCAGGAAGGGACCTGGATGGACCTCGGCCTCACCGGCGCCCGAGCCCTCGTCACCGCGGCGAGCTCGGGCCTCGGCCGTGCCTGTGCGGCGTCACTGACGGCCGAGGGCGCCCGGGTGGTGGTCTCCTCCCGGGACCCGGACCGGCTCGCCGCCGCGGCGCGCGACGTCGGGGCGGCCGGCCACGTCGCCGCCGACCTCGGCGACGCCGACGCCGTCCGGGCGCTCGTCGAGCGGACCGTTGCGCTGCTCGGCGGTCTGGACGTGCTCGTCGTCAACTGCGGCCCGCCGCCGGCGGTCACGTTCGCCGAGTCGGTCGACGACGACTGGGACACCGGTCACCAGCAGGTGCTCATGAGCGCGGTCCGGCTGCTGCGGGCCGCGCTGCCCCATCTGGTCGCCTCCGGCCGGGGCCGCGTCGTCGCGCTCACCGGCTACGGGGTCCGCGAGCCCAAGCCCGGTCTCGTCGTCTCCGAGGCGACGCGCGCGGGGGTGACGATCCTGGCCAAGGTCGTGGCCGACACCCACGCGGCGGACGGTGTCACCGTCAACACGATCGCACCGGGCCCGATCCTCACCGACCGGCTCCGCGAGCTGCAGGGCAAGCTCGCCGCGGCCGCGGGCATCGACCTCGACGAACAGCTGCGCCGTGCCGCCGCGGACATCCCCGCCCGGCGCATCGGGCGGCCGGAGGAGGTCGGCGACCTCTGCGCGTTCCTCTGCTCGGAGCGCGCCGGCTACCTCACCGGACAGACGATCGTCGTCGACGGCGGCGTCAACAGGGCGATCTGATGGGGCGCATGCGGATCGCGGTCACCGGCGCCGCGCACTGGCACCTGGACCTGTTCCTGCCGGCGCTGCTCGAGGAGGGCGACGTCGTCGCCGTGCACGATCCCGACCCGGCTGCGGCGCGGCGCATCGCCGAGGGCCTGGGAGCCCGCGCGGCCACCGACGTGGGCACGCTGCTCGACGACGCCGCCCCCGACTTCGTGCTCGCCCTCGGCGCGCACGACGAGATGGCCGCCACGGCACGGACGTTGATCGAGCACGGCATCCCGTTCGCGGTGGAGAAACCCTGCGGGCTCGACGCCGCGCAGGTGCACGACATCGCCGACCGCGCCCGCGACGCCGGCGTCTTCGCGGCGGTGCCGTTCGTGTGGCGGCAGAGCGAGCTGCTCGCCGTCATGCGCGAGCGGTTCGCCGACGCCGATCCGTCGTACCTGTCCTTCCGCTGGATCGCCGGGCCCCCGGCGCGTTACCGCGACTCCGGCTGCGACTGGATGCTCGACCCGGCCCGGGCCGGCGGGGGCTGCACGATCAACCTCGGGGTGCACTTCATCGACCTCGCCCGCGTCCTGTTCGGCGACGACGTGCAGGTCTCGTCGGCGACGATGTCCAACGCGGCCTACGGCCTCCCGATCGAGGACTACTCGCTGGTCACGCTGCGGTCGGGCGGGCGGGTGTTCGTCGGCGAGGTCGGCTACCTCATGCCCGGCCCGCACTCGAACTTCGACATGCGCTTCAGCATCAAGGCCTGCGACCACTACGTCATCGCGACCTCGCCGACCGACGTGGAGATCGTCGCGCCCGACGGTTCCCGCGAGCACGTCAGGGCGCACACGACGAACGTCGCCCACTACCCGGTGTTCGTCCGCGACGCGCTGCGCCGCGTCCGCGCCGGCGAGCCGCCGCTCGCCTCGCTCACCGACATGGCCGCGGTCATGGACCTGACCCGCGACGCCTACGCACTCGCCGGGCCGCTCCCGGTCCGGCCGCGCACACCCCAGGAGGGCACCCGATGACGGAGCCGACGGACCGGGCCAAGGGCCTGCTGCTCGTCATGATCGACATCGATCCGGCGTACGAGGAGGAGTTCAACCGCTGGTACACCGAGGAGCACTTCCCGGAGCGTCAGCAGTGCCCGGGCTTCCTGTCCGCGCGGAGGTTCGTCTCGGTCGAGGGTGAGCCGAAGTACCTGGCCCTCTACGACCTCGACGACCCCGAGGTCCTCGAGACCGAGGAGTACCGGCGCATCCGGCCGCCGAGCGAGTGGACCAGGAAGCTGCAGCCGCACTTCACCACCTTGGTACGCAACGTCTATCGCGAGATCACCCCCACGGTCCCCGACGGCTACGTGGTGCACGCGGTCCGGGAGCAGGAGGCGTGACGCCGTGACCGTGCTCTTCCTGCACCCCGTCGGCCTCGACCGCGAGGCCGCGCGGTTCCTCGACCTGCCCGACGTGCACGCGGTGACCTTCCCCGGGCACGGCGACCGCAGGCGCGCCCGGCCCGGGCTCACCCTTGCCGACATGGCCGACGAGATCGCCGGCCACGCCACCGGGCCCTTCGACGTCGTCGGCGCCTCGCTCGGCGGCATGGTCGCCATGCATCTGGCGCTGGACCACCCCGGGCTCGTGCGCTCGCTCGTCCTCGCCTGCACCACACCCGACGGGGCCACCGACGTGATGGAGGCCAGGGCGGCCGCCACCGAGGAGCGCGGCTCGGCCGGCATGCTCGACGACACGATGACGCGCTGGTTCACCGCGGACGGGCTGCGTTCCGGCGCGCCGTACCTCGACCACGCCCGCGACCGGCTGCTCGCCATGGACCCCGGCGCGCTGGCCGACACCTGGCGCGCCATCGGGTCCCATCACGTCCTCGACCGGCTCGCGCAGATCACCGTCCCGACGACGTGCATCGCCGGCCGGGTCGACGCGTCCACGCCGCTCGAGGTCATGCGCGACCTGGCGGAGCGGCTGCCGAAGTCCCGCCTCGTCGAGCTGGACGCCCCGCACATGGCGTTCCTGGAGAACGCCGACGAGTTCGCCGCCGCCGTCCGCGCCCACCTCGCGTGGGTGGGGGAGGAGCCCGCCCGATCATGACCCACCCGTCGAAGACGACACCGCCGTTGGTCATCGACCTGCACCGTCACCTCTGGTCGATCTTCGAGCGCTACGCCGTCGTCCGTGAGATCGCCGCCCGCGGGACGGCCGTGGGGCACGCCCACGGCGACGGCACCGTGCAGGACGTCGACGTGCGCGCCGCCGAGATCCGCACCGAGATGGACAAGGCCGGCGTCGACCGCTCCTGCCTGCTGCTCGGCGACTACGGGCTGCGCCTGGGCGAGGGCGACCGGTCGATCGCCGAGGAGAACCGGCTGGCCACCGACCTCGCCCGCGCCGATCCCGACCACTTCATCGCGTTCTTCGGCGTCGACCCCCGCCGACCCGACGCGGCCGAGCTGTTCCGCGACGCGCTCGACGCCGGTGCCAAGGGCCTCAAGCTGCACCCGTGCTCCGGGTTCTCCCCGGCCGACCCGGTGTGCCGCCCGCTCTACGAGCTCGCCCGTGAGTACTCGGTGCCCGTC
Organism: Pseudonocardia sp. D17; assembly: GCF_036984265.1. NCBI lineage: Bacteria > Bacillati > Actinomycetota > Actinomycetes > Pseudonocardiales > Pseudonocardiaceae > Pseudonocardia > Pseudonocardia sp. D17. Next base: position 26,585 of record NZ_BPRG01000199.1, read on the forward strand.
GTGTCGCACACGGGCCCGCTGGCCGCCCCGCTGGTGAGCACGTACTGCAGCCCGCTGCACCTCGACGAGCCGGCCGCCGACTTCCCCGACGTGAACTTCGTGATCCTGCACGCCGGGCAGCGCGCCTACTTCGACCTCGCGCTCGACATGGCCCGCTGGAAGCCGAACCTCTATCTCGAGCTGTCGCTGTGGCAGGGGCTGTTCCTGGAGGACGAGGCCCGCTTCATCGCCCGCGTCGCCGAGATCCGCCACGGCATCGGCCTCGAGCGGGTCGTCTTCGGCAGCGACTGCCCCGGCGTCTCGACGGTCATGCCGCTCGACGGATGGGTCGACACCTTCCGCAACCTCCCGGAGATCGCGGCCCGTCACGGCGCCACGGTCACCGACGACGAGGTCACCGCGATGCTGGGCGGTACGGCGTCGAGGCTGCTGGGGCTGGGCTCGTGAGCGCGCCCGTGGGCCGGTCGGCCGGGACGGGGGAGTGGGTCGACCTCGCCCAGCCCATGTACGAGCAGATGCCGCGGGCGCTGCCGGAGAGCCAGGTCTGCTTCACCCCGCAGTACATCGAGACCGGCCCGCCCGGGTCGGCCGTGCGGATCACCCACCTGACCCTGTCGACGCACGTCGGCACACACGTCGACGCGGCGCTGCACTTCCTGCCCGGCGGGAGGTCGATCGAGCAGTACCCGGTGGACGCGTTCGTCGGGCCGGGGATCGTCGTCGACGCCCGCCGCGAGGGCGTCGTCCCCGTGACCCGGGCCGAGATCGAGGCGATGGACCTCGACGTGCGCGCGGGCGACATCGTCCTCTTCTGCTTCGGCTACGGCCGGCACTTCGGCACCCCGGCCTACCGCGACCATCCCTACCTGGGCGACGACACCGCCGACTGGCTCGTCGAACGCGGCGTGAAGCTGGTCGGCGTCGACACGACGACGCCCGACCTCGGCGGCGCGCACCGCCCGCCGGACTACGCCTATCCCGTGCACATGACGTTGCTGCCCCGCGACATCCTCATCATCGAGCACCTCGGACCGCGCCTGGAGGAGCTCGTCGGGCGTCGCGTCGAGGTCAACGCCGTGCCCCTGCCCATCCGTAGCGGCGACGGCGCCCCGGCGCCGGTGATCGCCCGCGCCGTACCCGACGAGGAGATTCGATGACCGCCCCAGGGCTCGACGCCGCCCTGCCCAACTCCGAACCCAACCCGCGCCGGCTCGACGGGAAGATCGCGATCGTCACCGGTGGCGGCTCGCGCGGCGAGGGCATCGGCACCGGCCGGGCCGCCGCCATCCTGTTCGCGCGCCACGGCGCGAAGGTGCTCGTCGTCGACCGCGACCCGGCGGCCGCCAAGGACGCGGTCGACGCGATCCTCGCCGACGGTGGTGAGGCCGCCGCGTTCGAGGCCGACCTCACCTCGGCCGCCGACTGCGACGCGATGGCCGCGGCGGCCGTCGAGCGCTGGGGCCGGATCGACATCCTCGACAACAACGTCGGCACCGAGGGCGCGGGCACGATCCTGCAGACCACCGACGAGGACTGGGACCGGGTCATCACGGTCAACCTGCGGACCGTCGTGTCGGCGAGCCGCGCGGTCATCCCCGTCATGGCCGACGGCGGGGGCGGCGCGATCGTCAACCTGTCGTCGATCTCCGCGATCCGCCCGCGCGGCCTCACCCCCTACACGACGGCCAAGGGCGGCGTCATCGCGCTCACGAAGGCGATGGCCATCGACCATGCGGCGCAAGGGATCCGGGTCAACGCGATCCTGCCCGGGCCGATCTACACGCCGATGGTGGCCGCCGAGGGCATGGACCCGTCGCTGCGCGACAAACGCCGCGGCGCCTCCCCGCTGGGCATCGAGGGTACGGGCTGGGACGTCGGCTACACGGCGCTGTTCCTGGTGTCGGACGAAGCCCGCTACATCACAGGGACGACACTGCCTGTCGACGGCGGGGTGTCGGTCCGCAGCCCGGACCGCTGACCGGCCGCCCGTAATCCCCACGAGACGCAGGACGAGGCAATGCCGGACGAGGCCAGAACGGGTACCAGGATCCAGTCGGTGTCGCGCGCGGCGCAGCTGCTGATGCTCATCGCGTCGCTGCCCGAGGCGGAACGCTCGGTCACACGGATGGCGGCCGAGCTCGGCACGTCCGTGCCGACGGTGTACCACCTCCTCAACACGCTCGTCGACGCGAAGCTGTTGACCCGCGACGAACGCAAGCAGTACCGCTTCGGGCTGGCCATGGAGGTGCTCTCGGTCGCCTACGCGCAGCAGAGCGTGCCGCCGCCCGAGCTCGTCGCGCCGCTGCGCCGGATCATCGAGGAGACCGGGGAGAGCGCCTACCTGACGGCGTGGCGCACGGGGAACCCGGTCGTACTCGCGCACCTGTCCGGTACCCACGCGGTGCAGGTCACCAACCTGCGACCCGGCTACCGCGGCGTCGCGAACGCGCGCGCGTCGGGCAAGGTGCTGCTCGCGTTCGCCGAACCGGAGGAGCGCGAGCGCTACCTCGCGATGAACCCCCTGACGGCGGTCACCGAGAAGACGATCACCGACCCCGACGTCTTCGAGAAGGAGCTGCGGCAGGTCGCGCGCAACGGCTACGCCACCGAGGTCGAGGAGTTCTCCGCCGGTGTCGCGTGCGTGGCGGTCCCGGTGTGGCGCAACGGGATGCTGATGGGCTGCTACACGATCTCGGCACCCGTCGAGCGTTACCGCAAGCAGCGCAGCCACTATCTCGCCGTCCTGCGCGCGGCGGTGGCGATGCTCGACGAGGAGGAGGTCGCCGCCGAGGACGGCGGGGGCGACGGCACGCCGGCGGCGTCCGGCACCGGCGGGGGCAGGTGAACCCGCGACCGACGTCGGCACCCGTCCGCCGCGGGCTGCGCGGCCGGGGGCTGCTGGTCGTGTGGGGCGCGGGCGACACGACGCGTGAGGCGACCGTCGACGCCGGGTTCAACGACTGGTACACCCACGAGCACCTGCCCGAACGCGTCGCGACGCCCGGGTTCCGCCGGGCCCGGCGCTGGACGACCGTCGACCGGCGCACGCCGCCGGTGTACCTCGCCGCGTACGAGACCGACGACGTCGACGTCCTGTGCTCGCCCGCGTACCTCTCGGCGCTCGACGACCCGACACCCGGCACCGCCGCCCACGTCCCGCTGATGTCGGGGATGAGCCGCACCGCCTGCCGCGTCGTCGCGTCGTCCGCCCGTGGCGAGGGCGGGGACCTCGCGTTCGTCGAGTTCGGTCCCGGACCCGGCGACGGCGCGGACGCGGACCCGCTGCGCGCGTTCGTCGTCGACGACCTCGTCCCCGAGCTGCTCGGCCGGCCGGGGACGCTCGCCGTGCACGTCGCCGAGGTCGACCTCGCCGTGACGACCGCGCGCGACGCGACCCCGACCTACCGCGACGTGCCGACCGGCGTCGGCAGGCGGTTCCTGCTCGTCGAGGGCGCGTGGCCCGATCCCGCCACCACCCCGGCCCTGCTGGACGACCTCGCCGACCGGCTCGCCGGGCGCGGTGCCGACGTCGGCGCGGCCGTGGGGATGCGGCTGCTCGCCCGGATCACCCACGACCAGGTCGTCTCCCGGAAGGACGCATCATGACGGTTCCGCGCTGCGCCGTGCTCGACGACTACCAGGGCGTCGCGCTGACATCCGCCGACTGGTCGGTGCTCGACGGCAAGGTCGACGTCGAGGTGTTCCGCGAGCACATCGCCGACCCCGACGAGCTCGTCACCGCGCTGGCCGGGTGCGAGATCGTCGTGCTCATGCGAGAGCGGACCCCGTTCCCGCGCGAGATCCTCGAGAGGCTGCCCGACCTGCGGCTGCTCGTCACCACCGGGATGCGCAACGCGTCGGTCGACATGGCCGCCGCGGCCGAGCGCGGTGTCGTCGTGTGCGGCACCGGCGGGCTCTCGACGTCGACGGCCGAGCTGACGTGGGCGCTGATCACCGGGCTGGCGCGCGGGATCGTCGTCGAGAACACCGCGCTGCGCGGCAACGGCCCGTGGCAGCAGACCGTCGGGGCCGACCTCGCCGGCGCCACCCTCGGGGTGCTGGGTCTGGGCCGGATCGGCTCGCTCGTCGCGAAGGTCGGGCTGGCGTTCGGGATGGACGTCCTCGCCTGGAGCACGAACCTCACCGCCGACGCCGCCGCGGCCGCCGGGGTGCGGCTCGCCGAGTCGAAGGCGCAGCTGTGCGCCGCGGCCGACTTCCTGACGATCCACCTCGTGCTCTCCGACCGCACCCGCGGGCTCGTCGACGCCGACGACCTGGCCCTGATGAAGTCGACGGCATACCTGGTCAACACGTCGCGGGGGCCGATCGTCGACCAGGACGCGCTGGTCGCGGCCCTGCGCGCGGGCCGGATCGCCGGTGCCGGGCTCGACGTCTACGACGTCGAGCCGCTGCCCGCCGACCACCCCTACCGGTTCCTGCCCACCGTGCTCGCCACCCCGCACCTGGGCTACGTCACCCGCGGCGGCTACGAGATCTTCTGGCGGGAGGTCGTCGAGGACATCGCCGCCCACGTCGCGGGCTCACCGGTCCGGGTGATCACGTGACCGTTGCCGGGCGCGCCGGGTCAGCTCGTCGTGACGAGCACCTTGACCGAGGCCCGGGCGTCGAGCTGGGCCTCGAAGGCCTCCTGCACCCGCTCCAGCGGCATCCGGTGGCTGATCAGCGGCGCGGTCGCCACGGCCCCGGACCCGACGAGCTCCAGCGAGTCGCGGAAGTCCTCGGGGGTGACGTTGGCGCTGCCGCGCAGCACGACCTCGCGCTGCACGGCCCGCATCGGCTCGATCGTCGCGGGGGAGTGGTACAGCGCGACGAGCACCACCGTGCCGCGCGGGCGGACGATCTCGATCGCGCCGGCCACGAGCGCGCCGACGCCGCTGGCCTCCACGACGATGTCGGCCTCGGCCTCGCCGGTGAGCGCGCTCAACGTCCCGGCGAGCGCCTCCTCGCCGACGGTCGGGTCGACGGTGACGATCCCCAGACCCTCGGCCACGGACCGGCGCAGCGGCGAGGGGTCCACCCCGATGACGGGAGTGCATCCCTTGGCGCGCAGGGTTTGTGCCGCCTGCAGGCCGATCGTCCCCAGGCCGGTGACGACGGCACTGCGGCCCGGCCCCGCGTCGGCGAGCCGGACCGCGTGCACGGCCACCGACAACGGCTCCACCAGCGTCCCCGCCTCCAGCGCGGCCCCGGCGCCGCCGGGCAGGTCGGGCAGCCGGTGCACGTTGTGGCCGAGGCGGGCCGCGGGGATGTGCAGCCGCTCGGCGAAACCGCCGGGCAGGCCGAACGCGATGCTGCGGGTCGTCCAGCGCTCGCACAGGTGCGCGAGTCCGGCCCTGCAGCGCCGGCAGTCGCCGCACGGCTGGATCGGCAGGCCGGTGAGCCGGTCGCCCTCGACGATGCCCTGGACCCGGCTGCCGACCTCGACGACCGTGCCCGCGAACTCGTGCCCCATGACCTGGCCGGCCCGCGCGGTGCCCGAGCGGAACTGTCCGATGTCGGACCCGCACACCCCACAGCCGTACAGGTCGAGGACCACATCGTCGGGGCCGGCCACGGGATCGGGCACGTCCTCGACCTCGATGCGGCCCTTGCCGCGGAACACCCCGGCGCGCATGTGGCCTCCTCGCCGGCCGGCGCCCGATGCGGTGCCGGCCCGACCGGACGCTACCCACGCGACGACGCCGCGGACGCTGCTCCGGCACGGATCCGCAGGGAACCGTGCGCGCGTCGTCAACACCGGCGGCGAGGTCGGCGGCGTGGGTTGATCGAGGGTGCCCCCGTGGGTCAGGCTGGCGGGGTGGACCCGGACGACGGCCGGGTGACCACGACGGAAGGGACGGGGCGATGACTGCCCTCACGACGAAGCTGTCCGTGAGCACGTCCGGGGTCTCGAGTCTCGCGGGGCCCTGCCCCCCGGACGAGGACCGGTCCGGACCCGGGAGCAGCGGACCTGCCGACGCCGAACGCTGGCGTGTCGACCCCGCATCGGCGAGCCCGGTGCCCGAGTGGGAAGGCGTCCTCGCGGCGACGCACGTGTCGTTCGACGTGAAGCTGCCCGACTCCGGCCGGTTCGCCGGCCACGTCGAGCGGCGGCACCTCGGTGCGCTCGACCTGGTGGAGTGCACCTGCGCGCCGTTCGCCGGCCGCCGCACGTCGGCGGTGATGGGCGACCCGGGCGAGGACCACATCGGGCTGCAGATGGTGCTGCACGGCTCGGAGAAGGTCATCCGCTCGCGCACCGAGGAACACGTGCTGCAGGCGGGGTCCGTCGGTCTGTGGGACGGGTCGCGCGCGGTCGGCGTCGAGGTCGTGGAGCCGTTCAGCAAGCGCACGCTGATCTTCCCGCGCGAGCTGGTGCACTCGGTGAGCCCGCGACTGGCCGACGTCGGGTCGGTGTCGGCGCTGGAGACGCGCCCCGGCGCCCGCCTGCTGGTCCGCTACGTCGACGCGCTGGCCGACGAGCTGCCGGCCCTCGACGAGCGCACCGGCGCCGCCGCGGCCGACGTCGTGCTGGAGCTGCTGCGGGCCGTCGTCGAGCCGGGGATGCCGGAGACGCGGGAGGCGCGCCGGGAGGCGTTGCGGGCGCGCGTGCGCCGCTTCGTGCGGGTCAACCTCCCCGATCCGGGGCTGGGCCCGGAGTCGATCGCGCGGGCGCTGGCGGTGTCGGTGCGCACCCTGCACTCGGCGTTCGAGGACTCCGGCGAGTCGGTCGCCGCGCTGGTGCGCCGGACCCGCCTCGCGCGGTGCCGCGAGGACCTCGAGGAGCCGACGGCCGGCTCGGTCACCGAGATCGCGTTCCGCTGGGGCTTCTCCGACGCCACACACTTCTCGCACGTGTTCAAGCGCGAGTACGGGATGTCCCCGCGCGACGTCCGGCGTGCCGCGCGCGAGGCCGTCCCGACGCGCTGACCTGCGCCTTCTGTCGTCTTCTGACGATGCGTGCGCGGCCGGGGTGCACGTATCGACAGGTAATCGGGCGCGCAGCGCATGGCCGCACGATCCCCCTCCCGGCGACGCTTTCACTACCCCGTGGCGCGGTGCGCAACCGTCGACGCCCACCGCGCCGCGGGGCCGGACCGGACCCGGTCCGGGCCGAGAGCGTCGAGGAGAGCCGTGCAGCGCGAGGCCGTGGGGTCGAGAACCGGGACCCGCCGATGACCGACACCACCGGTGCGGTCGAGGTGCGGATGCCGCGGTTGTCGGAGTCGATGGCCGAGGGCACGATCGTGCGCTGGCTGCACGAGTCCGGCGCCGAGGTCGCGCGCGGCGACGAGCTCGCCGAGATCGAGACCGACAAGGCGACGGTGGCCTTCGAGGCCGACGCGGCGGGCGTCCTGCACATCCTCGCGGGTGAGGGCGAGACCGTCCCGGTCGGCGCGGTGATCGCGCACGTCGGCGGGACGGTCGCCCCCGGGGCGACCCAGGCGGGTGTGGCGGACCAGGCCGTACCGGCGTCGGTGGACGCCGCAGAAGCTCCGGCGGTGACCGAGCCGTCGTCCGCGGAGACCCCGCGGGCGAACGGCGAGGGTCCGGTCGCCGTCCGGGACCGCGGTGCGACGGGAGCGGGCGAGGGGCCTGCGACCGTCGCACCCGGGACGGCCGCACCCGGTGCGGTGTCCGGGGCGGAGCCCGGCACCGCCCGGGTGCGTATCCCCTCGTCGCCGCTGGCGCGACGGCGGGCCCGCGAGCTCGGGGTGGACCTGGCGACGGTCACCGGCACCGGCCCGAACGGGCGCGTCGTGCGGGCGGACATCGAGGCCGCGGCGCGGGCCGCGCACGCCGACGTCACGTCGTCCAACGGGGTCGCACCACGCCTCGCCGCCGCTCCGGGGGCCGAGGCCCCCGCTCCCGCCGGGGTCGGGACCGCCGCCGGCGCCCGCGGCCGCGGGACCGTGCTGGCGCGCACCAGGACCCAGCGGCTCACCGCGGAACGGATGACCCGGTCGGCGCGGGAGATCCCCGTCTTCACCCTCACCGCCGACGCCGACATGACCGCTGCGCTCGACCTGCGCGCGGCGCTCGCGGCCGTCGCCGACGACGTTCCCGGTGCCGCGGTGCCGACCGTCACCGACGTCGTCGTCACCGCCGCGGGCCGTGCCCTGGCCCGCCACCCCGGTGTCAACGCCGGGATCGCCGAGGGTGGCGACGCGGCAGCCGATCCGGTCGGCTGGTCGCGGGTCAACATCGGCGTCGCCGTCGAAACCCCGGCCGGGCTCGTCGTCCCCGTCGTCACCGACGTCGCGACGCGCTCGCTCGGCGCCCTCGCCGCGGCGGCCCGCGGGCTCGTCGCGCGGGCCCGCGACGGCAGGCTCGCCCCGGCCGAGCTCGACGGCGCCACGTTCACCGTCTCCAACCTCGGCATGTTCGGGGTCCGCGAGTTCGAGGCCGTCGTCGTGCCCGGCCAGGCGGCGATCCTCGCCGTCGGCGCGGTGCGCGCCGAGCCCGGGACCGGCCGGACCGTCATGACGCTCACCCTCAGCTGCGACCACCGCGTCCTCGACGGCGCCGCGGGCGCGCGCTTCCTGCGCGACCTGGTCGGGCTGCTCGAACGACCGCACGCCCTGCTGCTCGACCGCGGCGACGACGCCGCCCCTGGGAAGGACGACACGTGACTTCTTCGGACGTCCTCGGCTCCTACTGGACCGTCGCCGGTCCGGTGGAGATCGGGACCGGCCGCGAGTGGAGCCTGTTCGACTGGCCGGAGCGCTGCGCCCAGGCGGCCCGCGTCGGCATGACCGGGCTCGGCCTGTGGCACACCGACCTCGAGCACCTCCTCGAGAGCCGCACGATGGGCGAGCTCCGGACGATCTTCGTCGACGCCGGGCTGCGCGACCTGGAGATCGAGTTCCTCAACGACTGGTTCGTCGAGGAGGGCGACGACCGGCGCACCGCGTCGGACGCCCAGCGCGACCTGCTGTTCACCGCGGCGGTCGAGCTGGGTGCCCACCACGTCAAGCTCGGGAACCTGCGCCGCACACCGGCCTCGACGGCCCAGCTGACCGACGGGTTCGCCGCGCTGTGCGCCGACGCCGCCGGCCGCGGGGTGCCGCCGATGGCCTACGAGCTGATGCCGTTCGACGTCAACGCGCCCTCGCTGGCGGGGGTGCTGGAGATCGTGTCGGCGTCCGACCCGGCCCACGGCGGCATCGCCATCGACACGTGGCACCTGGGCAAGCTCGGGATCACCGCGGAGGACCTGCGCGTGATCCCGCCGGAGCGGCTCGTCCACGTCGAGCTCTCCGACGGCACGGTCGCGAACATGCCCGACCACAGCCACGAGACGACGCGGCACCGCCGGCTGCCCGGCGAGGGCGAGTTCGACATCCCCGGCTACGTCGCCGTGCTCCGCGAGCTCGGGTACGACGGTCCGTGGGGTGTCGAGGTGCTCTCGGACGCGTTGCGCGCGTTGCCGATCGACGAGATCTTCCAGCGAACCACGGACACGACGTCGGCTGCACTCGGCGCCGGCGTCGCGGCGGGGCAGGAGCGACCGTGAGCACGAACAGTCAGGACCGCGTCGAGATGTTCCGCACGATGGTGCGTATCCGGGAGTTCGAGGAGCGCGTCAAGCGGACGTTCGCCGAGCACCCGGGCGTCATCCGCGGGCACACGCATCTCGCCGACGGCGCCGAGGCGTCGATCGTCGGGTCGATCGCGGCGATCCGGCCCGGCGACCAGGTCATGGCCACCTACCGCTGCCACGGCTACCCCATCGCGCTCGGCACCGACACCACGGCGATGCTCGCCGAGATCTACGGCCGGTCGAACGGGCTGTGCGGCGGCTACGGCGGCTCGATGCACCTGGCCGACCCGGAGCGCGGCTTCCTCGGCACGTCGGGCATCGTCGGACAGTCGATCCCGCAGGCCACCGGCGCCGCCTACGCCGCGCAGGTCCGGCGGGCGGGCGAGGTGGTGCTGTGCTTCTTCGGCGACGGGGCGAGCAAGCAGGGCGCGTTCCACGAGTCGCTGAACATCGCGTCGCTATGGAAGCTGCCGATCGTGTTCGTCATGGAGAACAACAGCTACAGCGTGTCGGTGCGCGTCGAGCAGGAGGACGCCAACGCCGCCGCGGGCGAGCCGTTGGCCACCAAGGCCAAGGCGTACAGCATGCCCGGCGTGACGATCGACGGCGGCGACCCCGACGTCGTGTACGAGACCGTCGCCGAGGCCGTGTCGCGGGCCCGCGCGGGCGAGGGCCCGACACTCGTCGAGTCGCTGGTCTACCGGCTCTCGGCGCACGGCAACTCCATCGCTCCGCCCGGGGTGCCCCTGCACTACCCCGAGCACGAGGCCGTCACGGTGTTCGGCGACGTCGCCGAGTACGAGGCCGCCAAGCGCGGCGACCCGGTGCCGCGGTTCCGCGGCGCGCTCGTCACCGGCGGGGTCCTCGACGCCGCCCGGGCCGACGCCATCGTCGCCGAGGCCGCCGACGAGATGCAGCGGGCCGTCGACGGCGCGCTCGCGGGTCCCGAGCCCGAGCCCGCCGACGCGCTGCGCTTCGTCCACGCCTGACCACCCACCACTGCGAGCAGCACGAGGCCCCCTCCGAGCTGCACGAGCCCAGGAGCACCAGATGGCCCGCGAGATCACCTACATCGCCGCGATCATGGAGGGCATCCATCAGGAGATGTCCCGCGACGAGGACGTCCTGCTGATCGGGCAGAGCGTCGGCGGCAGCCCGGAGGACCCGTTCGTCGCCGCCTTCGGACCCGACCGGGTGCGCGTCACCCCGATCTCGGAGACCGCGGAGATCGGAATGGCCGCCGGGGCGGCGCTCGCGGGCAAGCGGCCCGTCGTCGACTGCACGATGGCCGAGTTCCTGCTCGTCGCCATGGACCAGGTCGTCAACGAGGCCAACCGGTTCCACTACATGTCCGGCGGCCGGGTGACCGCGCCGCTGGTCCTCAAGGCCGGCTACGGCTTCACCGCGGGCTGGGCCGGCCAGCACACCGGGTCGATCTACGGGATGTTCATGGGCGTCCCGGGGCTCAAGGTCGCGCTGCCGTCCACGCCCGCGGACGCCAAGGGCCTCATGGCCACCGCCATCCGCGACGACAACCCGGTGCTGTTCCTGCACCACTACCTGCTGACACTCGAGACCGGCGACGTGCCCGAGGGCGAGCACCTGGTGCCCTTCGGCCAGGCCGCGATCGTGCGGCCCGGTACCGACGTGACGCTCGTCGCGACGGGCTGGACGGTGCACCGCGCGCTGGAGGCCGCCGAGGAGCTCGCGGCCGACGGCGTGTCGGTCGAGGTCATCGACCCGCGCACGATCGCGCCGCTCGACGTCGACACCGTGCTGGCGTCGGTGGAGCGGACCGGGCGGTTGGTCCTGGTCGACCAGGCGACCCGGCACGCGTCGGTGTCGGCGATCATCGCCGCCGAGGTGGCCGAGGCGGGCTTCGCCTCGCTGCGTGCCCCGATCGTGCAGGTCACGGCCCTGGACGCGCCGATCGCGTACAGCAAGCCGATGGAGGACTTCGTGCTGCCCGACGTCGCCAAGATCGTCGCCGGGGTGCGCCGGGCCGTCGACGTGACGCTCCTGCACGACGCCGCTACGGCCGTGCGGTGACCGCGTCGGTCCACCGGGACGTGTCGACGGCGGCGCCGACGCCCGACGTGCTGCGCGACCTCCTCACGACGATGTGGCGCATCCGGGCGTTCGAGGAACGCGTGGGCGCCCTCAAGCGCGCCGACGAGGTGCACGGACTCATCCACCTCTCGATCGGCGGCGAGGGCGTGGCCGCGGCGGTGTGCCGGCAGCTGCGCGACGGCGACGCCGTCTACAGCGGACACCGCGCGCACGGGCACGCCGTCGCCAAGGGGACGCCGCTCGACCGCACGATGGCCGAGCTGATGGGCCGCGAGGGCGGCCTGTGCTCGGGCATGGGCGGCTCGATGCACCTGGTCGACGTCGCGCACGGCTTCCTCGGTGCGACGGGCGTCGTCGGTGGCAACATCCCGCTCGCGCTGGGCTCGGCTCTCGCCGCGAAGCAGCGCGGGACCGACGCGGTGGCCGTCGTCTTCTTCGGCGACGGCGCGGTGCAGGCCGGGTTGTTCACCGAGTCGGTCAACCTGGCGACACTGTGGCGGCTGCCGGTGCTGCTGGTGTGCGAGAACAACGGGTTCGCCGAGTTCACCCCGCGCTCGGCACACACGACCGTCGAGCGGGTCAGCGACGTCGTCGCGCCCTATCCGCTGCCGCGCACGACCGTCGACGGCAACGAGGTCGGCGAGGTCTGGTCGGCGTTCTCCGAGCTGCTCGCGCGGGCCAGGGCGGGGGAGGGTCCGGCACTGCTGGAGTGCCTCACCCACCGGCTGCGCGGGCACTACGAGGGCGATCCCGACCGCTACCGCGAGGCCGTCTCCACCGAGGACTGGCAGCGCAAGGACCCCATCCTGCGGCTCCAGCGAGCAGGTCACGACGCGGGCTGGCTGGCCGCCGACGAGCCCGCCGCCCTGGAGGCCGCCGCCCGCGCCGAGGTCGACGAGGCCGTCGCCTGGGCCCGGTCGAGCCCGTTCCCCGCCGTCGCGCGTGCGGCGGCGCTCGTCGAGTCCGGTGGTGCGCGATGACCCGTGAGCTGACCTACGCCAAGGCGATCTCCACGACGATCGCGCAGGCCATGCGGGCCGACCCCGACGTGTTCGTCCTCGGCGAGGACGTCAGCGCGGGCGGGCCGTTCACGACGACTGCCGGCCTGGTCGAGGAGTTCGGCGCGGCCCGCGTGATCGACACCCCGATCAGCGAGGCCGCGATCTGCGGCGTCGCCGTGGGTGCCGCCCAGTCGGGGCTGCGGCCCGTCCTCGAGATCATGTACGTCGACTTCATCACGCTCGCGCTCGACCAGCTGGTGAACCAGGCGGCCAAGGCGCACTTCATGTCCGGCGGCCAGCTGACGGTGCCGATGGTGCTGCGCACGCAGGGCGGCGCCGGGCAGCGGGCCGCGGCACAGCACTCGCAGAGCCTGGAGGCGTGGCTGACCCACGTGCCGGGGCTGACCGTCGTCATGCCGTCGGGGGCCGCCGACGCGGCGGGCCTGCTCGCCGCCGCGATGACCGCGCCCGGGCCGGTCGTCGTCGTCGAGAACAAGGTGCTGTACTTCCGCCGCGAGCCCGTGCCCGACCCCGTCGAGCCCATCCCGCTCGGCCGCGCCGCGGTGCGCCGCCGCGGCCGCGACGTCACCGTCGTCGCGTTGTCCCGCATGGTCGGCGAGGCACTCGCGGCGGCCGAGGAGCTCGCGGCCGAGGGCATCGAGGTCGAGGTCATCGACCCGCGCACGCTCGTCCCGCTCGACCTGGACACCGTCGTGGAGTCGGTGCGGCGCACCAACCGGCTCGTCGTCGCCCACGAGGCGGTGCGGCACGGCGGGTTCGGCGCGGAGGTCGCGGCCGCGGTGCAGCACGCCGCGTTCGACGACCTCGACGCCCCGGTCGAGCGCGTCGGCGCGCCGTTCCAGCCGATCCCGCTGAGCCCGCCGCTCGAGGACGCCTACCTGCCCGGTGCCGCCGAGATCCGGTCGGCTGTCATGACCACCCTGGGGCGCATCCCGGTGTAGAGCCCGTGAGCGAGGTCAGGAACGACGCGATCGCCACGCCCAGCGCGTCGGAGCGGTTCGCCGCGCTGATGTGGTCGCCCTTCACCGTCGCGAACGTGCTGTGCGGCAGGACGTCGGCGAGCGCGCGGGCGTCGTCGGGGTCGTCGCGGTCGCCGCACACCACCAGGGTGGGCGCGACGACACCCGCGAGCTCGACGGCCGGGGTGTCGACGGCCGTGCCCAGCGCCAGCCGCAGCGCCGTCCGGTCCGCCCCGATGCGCTCGACGAAGTCGGCGATGCGCCGCTGCGGGCTCGCGGGCGCGAACGTGCCGGCGGGCGGGGCGGCGTCGTCGAGGACCTGGGTGAACACGTCGGCGAACGAGTGGCCACGGATGTGGACCACCCCGGCGAGACCCATGCCGGCGACGACGAGCCGGCCCGGCCGGGCTCCGCGCACCACCGCGCGCAGCGAGGTGCGCGCCCCCAGCGAGTAGCCGCCGAGGTCGTAGCCGCCGTCGGCGAGGCCGAGGTGGTCGAGCAGCGCGAAGACGTCGTCGGTGAGGACGTCGGCGGGGTACGCGCGGGGATCGTGGCTGCGGTCGCTGTCGCCGTGCCCGCGCAGGTCGGGGAGGATCACCCGGCGCCCGGTCGCCGCGACCGCCGCCGCGTGCCCGGGCGTCACCCAGTTGATCAGGGCTGTCGAGGAGAACCCGTGCAGCAGCACGGTCGGCCGGCCCGCGCCGAGCTCGCGGTAGGCGAGCCGAACGCCGTCGGCGGTGGTGAGGAACGACGGGACCGGGAGCGGGGGCGCGACGTGCACGACCCCATCCAACAGCCGTCGTGCGTGGCGATGGTCGCGATAGCGACCATCGCCACGCACGGTCAGGTGCAGGCGACGTCGACCAGCGCCTGACGGCCTTCCTCCCGCACCACGCGCAGCGCGTTCCGCAGCGCCGGGACCAGTTCCGACCGCTCGGTGACGCGGACGCCGTGGCCCCCGGAGGCCTCGGCGTATGCGGCGAACGCGGGCACCGGGTCGAGCCGGGCCAGCGGTGAGAGGTCCGCCGACGCGGCCGCGTGGCCGTCGGGGTGGACCTTGAGCGCGGAGGCCTGCACCGCGCCCCAGTGGTCGTTGCTGCAGACGACGGTCAGCACGGGCAGCCCGTGCATCGCCATCGCCTGGTGGCAGGCCGCGGGGTTGGCGAACAGGTACGCGCCGTCGCCGACGGTGGCGACGACCGTCGCACCCGGCCGGGCGAGCTTGACCCCGATCGCCGCCGGCAGCCCCCAGCCGAGGCCGCCCGCGGGCGGGGTGCCCAGGTAGGAGCCGGGGACGGTCGGCGCCAGCACCTCGGCCTGCGCCCAGTACTCGTTGACGACGACGGTGTCGGACCCGTCGTCGAGCACCGTCGCCAGCGCCGCGTTCATCGCGGCCTTGGTGATCGGGCCGTCGGTCGCGGCGGCCTCCTGGTCGAGCAGGGCCTGCCGGCGCGCGCGCCAGCGTCCGCCCAGCTCGGTGAGCCGCGCCGCCCGGCCCGGGTCGATGCGCTCGGCCCGGGCCGCGAGCGCCGGACCCAGTGCCGCGAGCAGCGGCCCGCACCCGGCGGTGATCGTCAGGTCGGAGCGGTGCGAGCGGATCGGGTAGCGCGCGAAGTGCGGGTCGGGCCCCACCTGGACGACGACGGCGTCGTCGGCGGGGGAGACCGCCGAGGGCAGCCAGGGCACGTCGAGGTCAAGGGTGACGACGACGTCGGCGTCGGCGAGTACCTCGCCGGGCCGGTAGCCCAGGTGCATCGGGTGGTCGGCCGGCATGCTGACGTGCCGCGGGCCACTCTCGACGACCCCGATGCCGTGCCGCCCGGCCAGCTCGGCCAGCAGCGCGACGCAGCCGTGGTCGGCGCCGGAGTCGCCGGTGACGATCAGCGGGAACCGCGCCGTCGCCAGGTGCTCGGCGAGCGTCTCGACGGCCGCCGGATCGGGATGGGCCGACGTCGGGACGGGCGGTGCCGGGGTCGCGGGGATGCCGAACGTCGGCGCGGCCAGCACCTCGCGCGGCAGCGACAGGTACACCGGGCCGGGCGGCTCGGTGCGGGCCCGGTCGAGCGCCCGGTCGACGACCTGGCGGACCTGGCCCCCGTCGTGCAGCTCGTAGTCCCACTTCACGAGCTCGCGCAGCATCCCGGCCTGGTCGAACATCTCCTGGGCCCAGTGGATGCCGTAGTCGCGGGCGCCGAGCACGCCGTCCTCGAACAGCGGGGTGCGGCCGGCGGACAGCAGCACCGGCACCCGGGCGCTGGCGGCGTTGGACACCGCGCAGACCGCGTTGGCCGAGCCGACGCTGGTGTGCAGCATGACCGCCTGCACCCGGCCGTCGCCCAGGTAGGAGCCGTGCGCCATCGACACCGCGAGGTTCTCGTGCGCGCAGACGATCACCTGCGGCAGGTCGAGACCGGACTCCTTCTGCCGGGCGTAGGCCTCGACGATCGTCGCGAAGTCGGTGCCCGCGTTGACGAACAGCCGGTCGACACCGCGCTCGCGCAGCGCGACCAGGTAGGCCTCCGCAACCGTCTCGGCGTTCTGCACGCTCACTGCTCCTGCGGGTGGGTGGCGACCGCCTCGACGCTGATGTCCATCCACGGGAACATCGGCAGCGACGCGAGGACGTCGTGCAGCTCGGTGGCGTCGCCGACCTCGTAGAGGCCGATCGTCGCGTTGCGGCCGGGCACCCGCCAGAGCCGCTTGAGGATGCCCGCGGCGCGCAGCTCGTCGGCGCGCGCCCGTTCACCCTTCTTCAGCCGGTTGCGCTCCTCGTCGGGGGTCTCCACCGGCAGCCGGTTCTCGGCACGGACCAGGAACTCCATCGTTCGTTCGCCTCCAGAAAAGCGCCGCGCGCAGACAGGAGCGCGCGGCGTCGCGGTCGTACGGCCGTCAGCCCTTGTCCACGCCGAGGGCCGCGGCCATCAGTGCCTTGGCCAGCGCCTCGGGTGCGGTGACCATCGCCTCGTGCCCGGTCGGGATCGTCGACACCGGCCACCCGCCCGCCTCGGCACGCGCGGCATGACCGGCGAAGGCACGCATCCAGTCCGTGCACTCGATGTAGTGCGCGGGCACGTCGGCGTGGTCGCCCCGCAGGTCGAGCCGCTGGGTGTAGGTGCGCCAGGGGTGCGGGGTGAGCCGGGGCGTGAGCCAGGCCAGGTCCGCCTCGTCGGTGACGCCCAGCACCTGCAGCGACCGCGGCGGGATCAGCCAGCCGAACCCGGCCGTGGCCACGGACTCGCGGTAGTGCCCGGCGACCTCCTCGGGCAGCAGGTCGATCGCGGCGTCCCCGTCGCCGCCGACGAAGGCGTCGAGGTAGACCCGCAGGGCGAGCCGGTCGGGATGCTGGTCCGCGACCCCGGTGACGACCTGCCCCGCATAGCTGTGGCCCACCAGGACGGCGTCGCGGCAGTCCTCGGCGTCGAGGAGCGCGACGACGTCCTGGATGTGGGTGTCGAGCCCCACGGCCGGGCTCAGCAGGTGGGCCCGGTCGCTGAGCCCGGTCAGCGTCGGCGTGAGCACGTCGTGCCCCGCCTCGCGCAGACAGGGCTCGACGCGCCGCCAGGCCCACCCACCGTGCCAGGCCCCGTGCAGAAGAACGAACGTGCTCACGCGTTGATCACCAGAGTTTCTCGGTCGCGATCTCGGCTCCCCTGACGAGGGAGCGCATCTTCTCCCACGCGAGCTCGGGGACGACCCCGCCCCAGCCCGCGAACGTGCCGAAACCGCAGTCGGTCCCGGCCATCACCCGTTCCCGGCCGACGATGTCGGCGTAGCGCAGGATGCGCTCCGCGACCAGGCCCGGGTGCTCGACGAAGTTCGTCGTCGTGTCGATGACCCCGGGACAGAAGATCTTGTCGTCGGGGATCTTCGCCGCCGCCCAGCCGGCCCAGTCGTGGCCGTGGCGGGGGTTGGCGGCCTCGCACAGCAGGGTCGAGGGCTTCGCGCCCAGCACGACGTCGGCGATCTTCTCGACCTCGACGTCGAACGTGTGCGGGCCCTCGTAGTTGCCCCAGCACAGGTGCATCCGGACCTGGTCGGCCGGGACGTCGCGCAGGGCGTGGTTGAGGACCTCGACCTGGACCTCGGCGCGCTTGAGGAAGTCGGCGTCGGAGAGGTCCTTGAACTTGTTGTGCCGGCCCATGCCGAGGTCCGGCGCGTCGATCTGCAGTGCGAAGCCGGCGGCGACGATCGCGTCGTACTCGGTCTTCATGGTCTCGGCGATCGCGGTGAGGTAGGAGTCCTCGTCGGGATAGAACTCGTTGGGCTGGAACAGCGCGACGATCCCGGGCGACGGCGCGTTCATGAACCCGCCCGTCACCTGTACCTCACCGAGCGCGGCGGTCAGGTTCTCCAGGTCGGTCTGCAGCGGGCCGCGGTCGACATAGGCGAGCTCGGCGCGGCAGATCGGGCGCAGGTAGGCGACGGTGTCGCCGGAGGCGTGCAGGCGGTCGCGGTACTCGGGGTACTTGTCGAGATCGGCCGGGGTCGCCCGGGGCGCATCGCCGATCTCGAAGCCGGAGATTCGGTGCCGCAGGTAGGTGGCGTAGCCGATCTTGCTCATCTCGCCGTCGCTCACGACGTCGATCCCGACCTCTGCCTGCTGGCGCACCTGGTCGCGAACCGCGTCGCGGACCGTGTCGGCGAGCAGCTGCTGGTCGACGTCCTCACCGCGGTCGTCGGCGTTGAGCAGGTCGAGCAGCTGCTCGGGCCGCGGGAGGCTGCCGACGTGCGTGGTCAGGATCCGATCGGTCTGGGGCATCCTTGCTCCTGTCCTCGATCTGGTCGTTCGACACCGGCTGTGTCGGATGCGGCGCGGGTCGTCCCCGCGGGGCTCACCACTGGTGCAGGTTGGCGTCGAGCTGCTGGAGGGCGTCGACGACGCTCAGCAGGTGCGCGCGCATGGTCTGCTCGGCCCGGTCGGCGTCACCGGAGCAGACGCTCTCGATGACCTCGACGTGCTCGCGCATGCCCACGGCGGGCCGTCCGGGCAGCAGCGCGACCGTGTAGTGGTAGCGCACGCTCTGGGTCCGCAGCCGGTCGAGCATCACGCCCGCCGTCTCGTGCCGGGAGATGTCGCGCACCGCGCGGTGCACCTCCTGGTTGACGCGCGTGTAGGCCATGACGTCGCCCTCCTCGACGGCGACACGCAGCTCGTCGCCGAGCGCGCGCAGGCTCTTCTTCTCCTCGGCCGTGATGCGCTGGGCGGCCTTCGCCGCGCACAGTCCCTCGACGACGGCGCGCGCCTCGGTGATCTCGACGGCCTCGTCGAGGGAGATCGGGCGGACGCGGGCGCCGCGGTTGCGTTCGCGCAGCACGATGCCCTCGCTCTCGAGCTGGGCCAGCGCCGTGCGCACCGCGCCGCGGGACGCCTGGTAGAGCGACACGAGGTCGGCTTCGGGCAGGCGTTGCCCCGGCGCGTAACGGCCCTGCATGATGCCGTCGCGGACGGCCGTGACAACGCCGTCGACCGTCGCGGTCGACGGCTCGTCGGGAGCCATCTCGTTGCTCACGGCCATGCGGTTCCCCCTGTCGGACCCGAGTGCGGGCTGCGGTTCTGGGCGGTTCTGGGCACACGCTACTCGTAACCAAGATTGTTAACAATCTGGTTGCCACTCTCGCGCACACGGGGTTATGGTCCCAGCCACACCGGGCTGCGCAGACGCACCCGGTGCCGCGAATCGGCGAGGCGGAACCGGACCGGAGATCGGAAGCCGGGACCCGACGCCGGGAGAGGATGTCGATGAGGACCTCCGTCGAGGACGCACCACGGGTCGTGGTCGTCAGCGCCCACGCCGCGGACTTCGTGTGGCGGGCCGGCGGTGCCATCGCCCGCTGTGTCGAGGACGGCGGTCAGGTCACCGTCCTGTGCCTGAGCTACGGAGAGCGCGGCGAGTCCGCCGCGCTGTGGCGTGAGCCGGGCGCGACGCTGGAGACCGTCAAGGCTGCGCGCCACCAGGAGGCGACCAACGCCGCCGAGGCCCTCGGGGCCGAGATCGAGTTCCTCGATGCGGGTGACTACCCGCTGCAGGTCACCGACGAGGTGCTCGATGCCGTCGTCGCGCTGTTCCGCCGGGTCCAGCCCGGCGTCATCCTCACGCACGCCGCGCGCGACCCGTACAACCTCGACCACGCACTGGCCCACGAGCTGGTGCTGCGGGCGCGGATGGTGGCGCAGGCCCACGGTCTGCCCGACCGGGAGACGAAACCGCTCGGCGCGGCGCAGGTGCTGGCGTTCGAGCCGCACCAGCCCGAGCAGTGCGACTTCAAGCCCGACCACCTGCTCGACATCACCTCGGTCTTCGAGAAGAAGCACGCGGCGATGAAGTGCATGGGCGGCGCGCAGGGTCACCTCGTCGACTACTACGTCGACCTGGCGACGCGCCGGGGCGTGCAGGCCGTACGCAACGGCGCACCCAGGTCGGTCGTGCACGCCGAGGCCTACATGCGGACGTTCCCGACGGTCGGGGACGCGCTGTGGTGAGTCGCCACGTGGTCGTGCGTTCCGCGGCCGCGCCGGACCCGGCCGCGGTGAAGGAGCTGCGCGCACAAGGGGTGGCGACCGTGCACGAGGCGCAGGGGCGTCGTGGGCTGCTCGACCCCCGGATCGCGCCGCGGCAGGAGGGCGCCGCGATCGCGGGGCGCGCCGTCACGGTGCTCTCGCACCCGGGCGACAACCTCATGATCCACGCAGCCGTCGAGCAGTGCGAGCCCGGCGACGTCCTGGTCGTGACGACGACGTCGGACTCCACCGACGGCATGTTCGGTGAGCTGCTGGCCGTGTCGCTGGCCGCGCGCGGCGTCCTCGGTCTGGTCACCGGCGCCGGCGTGCGCGACACCGCGGAGCTGCGGCGGATGGGCTTCCCCGTCTGGTCGCGCGCCGTCAGCGCGCAGGGCACGGTGAAGGCCAGCCCGGGCTCGGTGAACGTGCCGATCGTCGTCGCAGGTGTCCACGTGGCGCCGGGAGACGTGATCGTGGCCGACGACGACGGGGTCGTCGTCGTGGCGCGTGAGGAGGCGGCCGAGGTCGCCGCAGCGGGCGCAGCACGGCTGCGCTCGGAGGAGGAGAAGCGGGCCCGGTTCGCCGCGGGCGAGCTGGGCCTGGACATGTACGGCCTGCGGGCCGAGCTGGAGCGGCTCGGCGTCACCTACGTCGACGCCGCACCGGGTTCCTGACGACCGGCCGGCCCGCACCGGGGACCACGGCGGGCCGGCTTCCACCACAGGCCGACAACACATCCGGAAAGAAGGACGACGATGCTGTCAGCAGAGGACAACGACCTCATGTGCCGGGTCGGCCCCGGTACGCCGATGGGTGACCTGCTGCGCCGCTACTGGACCCCGGCGCTGCTGGCCAGCGAGGCGCCGACGCCCGACGGAGAACCCGTGCGGGTGCGGCTGCTGGGCGAGGACCTGGTCGCCTTCCGCGACACCGACGGCAAGGTCGGGCTGGTCCAGGAGAACTGCCCGCACCGCGGGGCGTCGCTGTGGTTCGGCCGCAACGAGGAGTGCGGGCTGCGCTGCCCGTACCACGGCTGGAAGTTCGACCGCGAGGGCAACTGCGTCGACATGCCCAGCGAGCCGCCGCAGAGCGTCTTCAAGGACAAGGTCAAGATCAAGGCGTACCCGACGCACGAGTCCGGTGGCGTGATCTGGACCTACATGGGCCCGCCGGAGAAGATGACGCCGTTCCGCGACTTCGGCACCGAGACCCTGCGGCCCGAGCACATCTCGGCCACGAAGCTGCACACCACCTGCAACTGGGTGCAGGCGATGGAGGGCAACCTCGACACCTCGCACATCTCGTGGCTGCACCAGTTCCACTCCGTCCCGGACATCCCCGACGACGGCAGCGACAAGCCCGGCTACCCGTCGAACCCGCAGTCGTGGAAGTTCTGGCTGCACGACCGGGCGCCGCGGCTGGAGATCGAGGACACCTGGTACGGGTTCAAGTACGTCGGGGTCCGGACCACGCCCAACGGGCACAAGCACGTCCGGATGAGCGCGTTCTGCTACCCGTACATCACCGTGATCGCCACGGTCCCGTGGGGCTGCCGCCTCGGCATCTTCGTCCCCATCGACGACGAGAACTGCTGGCGCTACAGCATCACCACCCGTGAGTTCGAGAACCCGCGCAACATCGGCGGCCCGAACCTGTTCTCGGTGAGCCCCTTCAAGTTCGGCCGCGCCGAGGTCAACGGCAACGGGATCATCCCGCGCGAGTACACCGCCGAGAACGACTACGGCATCGACCGCGACCACCAGCGCGACTTCAGCTTCTCCGGCGTCGCCGAGTTCGTCAGCCAGGACCTGATGGTCACCGAGTCCATGGGCCCGATCTACGACCGCTCGCAGGAGCGGCTGGGCACGTCGGACAAGGCGATCATCCGGATGCGGCGGCAGCTGATCGCGGCGGCGAAGAAGGTCCGCGAGGGCGGCGAGCCGCCGGCCGTCGAGGCCGACCTCGACTACCGCAGCATCCGGTCCGCCGAGAAGATCCTCGAGGCCGACGAGGACTGGCGCATCCTGGGCACGAACGAGGACCCGACCGTCATCGAGATGGACGTCGACGGGCTGCCCGACCGCAGCCCGCTGCCCTCGGCCGGTAACTGACCGCGGACGGGGCCGCCGGTGCAGCCGCGCCGGCGGTGCCCGCTGCCGCATGCGGACCGGACGGCCCCGTCGGGGGCGGGGCCGCCCGGCCGGAAGACCGAAATCCGCGCGCGCGGAGCGCGCGGCGAATAGTGGAGAGTGAGAATGCGGATCCGTCCAGTACGGACCCGGTCCGCCGGGCGCGTCGTCACGATCGTCGCGGCGCTGCTCGGCCTGCTCGTCGTCGCCGCCTGTGGTGCGGCCGGCGGCGGCAAGCCCAACAACAGCGGCCCCATCGCCGCCATCGACCCCTACGGCGCCGACCTCGCGACACAGGGGACGCCGAAGGACGGCGGCACCCTGACCCTCGGCATGGACCGGGAGATCGTCAGCTACGACCCGACGGTCCAGAACTCGAACATGGCCGCGATGGCCGTCTACGACTCGCTGATGAAGCTGACGCCGGACGGCGGCGCCGAGCCGTACATGGCGAAGTCGATGACCTCGCCCGACAACGGCAAGACGTGGAACCTCGCGCTGCGGCCCGAGGTCAAGTTCTCTGACGGCACCCCGCTCGACGCGCAGGCCGTCATGATCAACGTGCAGCGGCACATCGACAAGGTGTCCTCGCCCGCGCACGGCTACGCCGCGCAGATCGCCTCGATGCGCGCGACCGACCCGTACACGGTCCAGTTCGTCATGAAGGCCCCGCTCGGCGTGTTCCCGATGGTGTTCGCGCAGCCGATCACCTACGGCAGCCTCGGCCTGATCGTCTCGCCCGCGGCGCTGCAGCAGTACGGCAACGACATCGGCCGCCACCCCGTCGGCGCGGGCCCCTTCACCTTCGTCGAGTGGGTCCCGGACTCGCACGTGACGTTCCAGAAGAACCCGAACTACTGGCAGCAGGGCCTGCCGCACCTCGACAAGCTCGAGTTCCGGCCGATCCCCGACACCGACTCGCGGCTCGCCTCGATCCAGAACGGCGACGTCGACGTGGCGTTCGGCGGGTACAGCCAGGAGCTCGTCCCGGCGCTGGCCAACCCCAACCTGAAGGTCTACTACGGACCGGGCAACGCGGGGGAGTACCTCTACTTCAACTTCAACAAGGCGCCCTTCGACGACCGCCGCATGCGTGAGGCGATCATCCGCTCGCTGGACCTGAACGCACTCGGCGCGAGCCAGTACAACAACCGGCTGGTCAAGGCCGACAGCCTCTACGACGCCTCGAGCCCGTTCCACACGCCGGCGGCGTCGCAGGAGTGGCCGACCTACGACCCGGCCAAGGCCAAACAGCTGATCGAGGACTACAAGGCCTCGGGCGGCAACCCGACCTTCACGTTCAAGACCACGACGGCGCGCCGCGCGTTCGGCGAGTTCATCCAGGCCCAGATGGCCGCCGTCGGCATCAACGTCGACGTGCAGTACTTCGACCTGGCGCAGTTCTCGTCGAAGGTCGTGCAGAGCAACGACTTCCAGCTCACCACGTGGGTCGGCGGGTTCGACTCGGCCTACCCCGGCACCGCGCGGCTGCTGCGCAGCGACGGCAACACCAACTACGGCAAGTACTCCAACCCGCAGGTCGACCAGCTGCTCGACCAGGCGGCGAGCACGACCGACGACGCGGCACGCACGAAGGCGTACCAGCAGGTCGAGATGATCGCCGGCAAGGACCTGCCGGTGGCCTTCTTCAGCCGGAGCTACCTGTCCACGATCACGAAACCGCAGGTCAAGGGCGTCGACCGGTACACGTCGCGTGACATGTTCTACGCGAACCTCTGGCTGGACCGATGACCCGGCCCACACCGCACCCGATCAAGGGGAGGGAGTGACGAGATGACCTACATCATCGCCGAACCGTGTGTCGACCTCATGGACCGCAGCTGCGTCGACGTCTGCCCGGTCGACTGCATCTACCAGGGTGGGCGCAAGCTCTACATCAACCCGGGCGAGTGCATCGAGTGCGGCGCCTGCGAGCCGGAGTGCCCGGTCGACGCCATCGTGCTCGAGCAGGAGCTCACCGACGAGGAGCGTCCACACCTGGCCGACAACGCAGCCTTCTTCTACGAGACCCTGCCCGGCCGCGACGCGCCGCTCGGCGAGCCCGGCGGTGCGGGGGCGTTCGGACCCGTCGACATCGACACCCCGCTGGTCGCAGCGTTGCCGCCGCGGGAGAGCTGAGGCCGCCATGGCAGAGATGACCATCTCGACACCACCGACCACGGCTGCGCCGCCGGGCGAGGCGCCAGGCAAGGCCCCGCGCGGGGCCCGGCGGAACGCGGCCGTGCGACGGGTCCGGCGCCGGCTGGTCCATCTGCTCATCGTTCTGATCGCGGTGACGTTCCTGTCGTTCGTCGTGATCGACCTGCTCCCCGGCGACGCGGCCGTCGTCGTCGCCGGTGACAACGCCACCCCGGCCCAGGTCGCGCAGGTGCGCCTCGACCTGGGCCTGGACCGGCCGATGATCGTGCGATACATCGACTGGCTCGGCGGCGTCGTCACCGGTGACCTCGGCAAGTCCTTCCGCACCGGCCAGCCCGTCACCGAGGCGCTGGCACAGCGCATCCCGGTGACGTTCGAGCTGACCATCGTCGCCGAGGTGCTCGCACTGCTGATCGCCGTGCCGCTGGCGATCTACTCGGCCTACCGCCCGGGCCGGTTCGTCGACCGCGCGTCGATGACCCTCGGGTTCGGTGCCGCGGCCATGCCGCAGTTCGTGTTCGGCATGGTGCTCATCGTCCTGTTCGCGGGCGGCCTGACGAGCATCCTGCCGGCGACCGGGTACGAGAGTTTCTTCACCGACCCGTTGGGCAACATCAGGACGATCATCCTGCCCTGTCTGACGCTGATGATCGGCGAGGCGGCGGTCTACCGACAACTCCTGAGATCGGACATGATCTCGACGCTGCAGGAGGACTACATCCTGATGGCCCGGTCCAAGGGCCTCGGCCCGCGGACCATCCTGCTGCGCCACGCGCTGCGGCCCTCGTCGTTCTCGCTGATCACCCTCTCCGGGGTGAACATCGGGCGGCTCCTGGGCGGGACGGTGATCGTCGAGACGCTCTTCGCGATCCCCGGGCTCGGCCAGATGATCGTGCAGGCGGTGTTCAACCGCGACTACATGCTGCTGCAGGGCGGACTGCTGTTCGTCGCGGTGGCCTACGTCGTGATCAACATGATCATCGACCTGCTCTACCTCGTCCTCGACCCACGGGTGCGCCGAGATGCCTGACATCCGGAAGACCAGCACACAGAGCCTCGAGAGCCTCGAGAAGGTGTCGGCCACCGACACCGACGCCCTCGACTCGGAGGTCACCTCCGTCGACCTCGACCTCGTCGAGCCCATCACCGGGAACACGGCCACCGAGCCGGTCAAGGCGCGCCGCACGCGCACGCCGATCGGCTGGTACCTCGCCTGGTTCTGGATCGCCGCCGTCGTGATCTCGGCGATCTTCGCCCCGCTGCTGCCGCTGTGGGACCCGGCCGTGCCGGACTACAACAACGTGTTCGGCGGCATCACGCCCGAGCACTGGCTCGGCGGCGACACGCTCGGCCGTGACAACCTCTCGCGCATCATCTACGGCGCGCGGGCGTCGTTGCTGGTCGGCATCTGCGCCGTCCTGCTCGGCGCGGTCGTCGGTGGCATCCTCGGCATGATGGCGGGCTACTTCCGCGGTCGCACCGAGCGCGTGCTCTCGCTCGTCACCGACGTCGTGCTCGCGTTCCCCGGCCTCGTGCTGATCATCGCGATCGTCGCGATCCTGGGGGCGAGCCTGACGAACCTGATCGTGGGCCTGGCGATCCTGTCGGTGCCGACGTTCATCCGGCTCGCCAGGGCGACGACGCTCGTCGTCACGCAGCGGGAGTTCGTGCACGCCGCGCGGGCCTACGGGGCGAAACCCATGCGGATCATCCTGCGGGAGATCGCCCCCAACGTCGTCATGCCGATCGCGGCGTACGGCTTCATCATGGTCGGCGTCTTCATCGTCGTGGAAGGCTCGTTGAGCTTCCTCGGCCTGGGTATCCCGCCACCCACCCCCTCGTGGGGCGGCATGATCGCCGGCGGGCGCACCCAGCTGATCGAGTACCCGCACATCTCGCTGATCCCCGCCGCGGTCATGTTCCTCACCGTGCTGGCGATCAACTACGTCGGTGAGCGGAGCCGGAAGTTGTTCGAGGTCAGGGAGAGCAACCTGTGACGCGCCCGACTGACACCGCACCCACGACCGTCGCCGCCGAGGCGGCCGGCCGGCACCGCGCCGCGAACGCCGCGGGCGACGCCCGGCCCGCCAAGGGCGACCTGCTGACCGTCGACGACGTCCACGTCCGCTTCCACACCCGCAACGGTGTGGTGCACGCGGTCGAGGGCGTCTCGTTGACGCTGCGCGAGGGCGAGGTGCTCGCCGTCGTCGGCGAGTCCGGGTCGGGCAAGACCGTCTTCACCAGGCGGGTCATGGGCCTGATCTCGGGGAGCCGCGAGACCGACGTCGAGGGCACCGTGACCTTCGACGGGATCACGCTCTCCGACCTCGACGCCAAGGGGCTCGCCGGCGTGTGGGGCAAGGAGATCGCCCTCGTCCTGCAGGACCCGATGACCTCGCTCAACCCGGTCAAGCGCATCGGGGCGCAGATCACCGAGACGCTCGTCCTGCACCACAAGCTCTCCAAGCAGGACGCGAACGCCCGGGCGGTCGAGCTGCTGCGGTCGGTCGGGCTCTCGGAGCCGGAGCGGCGCGTGCGGCAGTACCCGCACGAGCTCTCCGGCGGCATGCGCCAGCGCGTGACCATCGCGATCGCGCTGTCGTGCAGCCCGCGGCTGCTGCTGGCCGACGAGCCCACCACGGCCCTCGACGTCACCGTCCAGGCCCAGATCCTCGACCTGCTGGGCGACCTGCAGTCGCGGCTGGGCATGGCGATGCTGCTGGTCACCCACGACCTGCGGGTCGTGCGCAGCCGGTCGGACCGGATCGCGGTCATGTACGCGGGCCGGATCGTCGAGACCGCGCCGACGAAGGACCTCTTCGACGCGCCCCGGATGCCCTACACCGAGGCGCTGATGAACGCGGTCCCGCCGATCACCGGGCCGAACCACGTGCGGCTGGCCGTCATCCCCGGTCGTCCGCCGAACCTGTTGTCCCCGCCCAGCGGTTGCCGCTTCAGCCCGCGCTGCCCGTACGCGCAGGACCGCTGCCTGACCGAGGAGCCGCCGCTGCGCCCCGCCTCGGAGCTGCCCGGCGGGGGCATCGAGGGCCACTCCTACCGGTGCTGGTATCCGGTGGGGACGCCCGAGAACGCCGAGGCGCGCAGACGGAACGTCGAACGCGGGGAGACCGCGGCCGGGACACCGGTGACGGGGGAGATGGTGCCGGCATGAGCAGCACGACGGACATGAGCACGGACACTGGTTCGGTCCTGGAGAAGACGCGTGACGACCGGTCGGCCGACGACGTCGTGCTGCGGCTGGAGGACCTCGTCGTCGAGTTCCCGGCCGGCGCGGGGCAGGTCGTGCACGCGGTGTCGGGCATCAACCTCGAGGTCCGGCGCGGCGAGACGCTGGGACTCGTCGGGGAGTCCGGGTGCGGCAAGTCGACCACCGGCCGCGCGATCATGCAGCTGCCGCGGCCGACGGGCGGGTCGGTGCACTTCGACGGCCGCGACCTCGCGGCGCTCTCGCCCGAGGAGGTCCGCAAGCTGCGGCCGAAGCTGCAGATGATCTTCCAGGACCCCATCTCCTCGCTGAACCCGCGGCGGCGGATCCCCGACATCGTCGGCGACCCGCTGGTGGTGTGGGGCCGGGGCGCCGACAAGGACAAGGTCGTTCCCGACGTGCTGCGCGCCGTCGGTCTCGACCCCGACCAGGTGGCCGACCGCCGTCCCCACCAGTTCTCCGGCGGCCAGTGCCAGCGCGTCTCCATCGCGCGGGCGCTGGTGCTCGAGCCGGAGGTGCTGATCTGCGACGAGCCCGTCTCGGCGCTCGACGTGTCGGTGCAGGCGCAGATCCTCAACCTGCTCGAGGACATGAAGGCCCGCTACGGCCTCACGCTGGTGTTCATCGCCCACGACCTCGGCGTCGTGCGCAACATCAGCGACCGGGTCGCCGTGATGTACCTGGGCCGGATCTGCGAGCTGGGCCCGACCGAGGCGCTGTTCGATGCCCCCGTGCACCCGTACACGCGGCTGCTCGTGTCGTCGATCCCGTCGATGGAGGGCGCGCAGCGGGGCGAGGTCGGCACGGGCGAGATGCCCTCGCCGGTGTCGCCGCCCAGCGGGTGCCGGTTCCGCACCCGCTGCCCGCTCGCCACCGACCGGTGCGCCGATGAGGTCCCGCAGATGCGGGAGGTCGCTCCCGGCCGCTTCACCGCGTGCCACCACCCGGTGCTCGACACGGCGGTGGGCGAGCCGATCGCACCCGCGGTCACAGCCGTCCCCACGACGCCGCTGACGGCGTCGAACGGGGCGGGGTCGAACGGGGCGGGGTCGAACGGGGCGGCGTCGAGCCGCACCGAGAGCTGAGCGTGCCGTCCACGGCCCGGTCCGCCCGTGGCGGACCGGGCCGTACCCGCGTACGTGCCCGGGGCTGGGGCGTCGTCGTCGCCGGGGCGGCGCTGCTGACGCTGCAGACCGGCTTCGTCGTCAGTGCCTTCGGCGCCTACCTCGTCGCGATCACGGCCGAGACCGGCTGGAACCCCGGCGTCGTCGCGGTGGCGTTCGCGGTCGTCCAGCTCGGCAACGGAACGCTGTCGCCCGTGACCGGGTGGTGCTGCGACCGGTTCGGCACCCGTGCGGTCGCGGGCGTGGGCACGATCCTCACCGCGGCGGGCTGCGCGCTCGCGGCGCAGGCCGGCAGCGGCGGCGGGTTCGTCGCCGCGATCGTCGTCGTCGCGCTCGGTGTGTCGGCGGCGGGCATCACGCCGCTGACCGTCGCCGTCGTGCAGGCGCTCACCGAGCGGCGCACGCTCGCGCTCGGCCTGCTGCCCAGCGGGATCGCGCTCGGCGGGCTGCTCGTACCCGCCGTCGTCTGGCTGCTCGGCGCGACCGGCTGGCGCACCACGTTCCTTGTCGTCGCCGTGATCACGCTCGTTCTCGGCCTCGCGGCGGTGCTGCCGCTGCCCGGGCCGATCGAGCGCCGCCCCACCCGCTCCCGGCGCCGGAGCCTGCGGCGGCGCTCCGAGGTGCCCGTCCCCGCCGCGGTCCCCGACGGCGTCGTCGTGGCGGCCGGGACCCCGGACATGGACCTGCGCGCCGCGATCCGCACGTCGGCGTTCTGGCTGCTGATCGTCGGGCACGGCTGCGCGCTCGTCGCCGTCGGCGCGATGAACCTGCACCTCATCCCGCTGATGACACACGGGCGCGGGTTCGACATCCAGGTCGCCGGGCTGGCCGTGGCGGGGATGTCGGTGACGCAGCTGGTCGGCCAGATCGTCACCGGGATCATCGGGGACCGCTTCGACAAGCGCCGGCTCGCGGTGGGCTGCATGGTCGTGCAGACGGCGGTGCTCGTCACGCTCGCCGTGGCGACGACCCTGCCGGTGGTGATCGGTGCGGCGCTCGTGCACGGGCTGGCCTGGGGACTGCGCGGGCCCGCGATGAACGCGATCCGCGCGGACTACTTCGGGGTCCGCTCGTTCGGCACGATCATGGGCTGGTCCATGGGCTTCGTGTCGCTCGGCATGCTCGCCGGCCCGCTCGTCGTCACCGCCTTCGCCGCGGGCGCCGGGGGCTACCCGCTCGGGTTCGCGGCGATCACCGTCCTGACGGTCGTCGGGATGGTCGCGTTCCTCGTCGTGCGACCGCCGCGACGGCCGGCGCTCGCCGCCGCGGCGCCAGGCGCGACGCGGTACGGGTGCGCGGCGTCACCGGACACCGCGGCCTGAGCCCCGGGGCGCCGCCGCGCGGCCCGAGGGCCCCGGGGTCCGTGCTCGGAGTCCGGGCTGGGGGTCGGGGGCTCGGAGGCCGGGCCCGGAGTCGGGGACGGAGTCCTCGGGAACGGAGTCCGGGCCCGGGAGTCAGGCCGCGCGCGGGTCCGACCGGCTCCGCTGCGGTCGCGAGCGGGCTCAGCGGTCGGCGGCGGTCCGGTCGAAGCCGTCGGCCAGGTCCTCGAGCGCGGGCAGTGCCGCGAGCAGCGTCGCCGTCGTGGTCGGGGGGAGGTCGGCGAGGATCGCCGTGACGGTCGCCGACCGCTTCTCCCGGATGCGCTGTGTCCGCGCCCGCCCGGCGTCGGTGGCCTCGAGCAGGGCGGCGCGCTGGTCGGTCGGGTGCGGGGTGCGGCGGATCAGGCCCGCGGAGTCGAGCTTGGTGACGATGCGCGAGAGCATCGTCGGGTTGATGCCCTCGATCCGGGCGACCTCCGTGGGCCCGATCGGGCCGCGGAACCCGATGATCGCGAGCACCGACGCCTGGCTGGGCGTGAGATCCTCGCTCATCGCCGACGCGTTGAGGACGCGGGCGAGCCTGCCGATGGCGCGCCGGAGCCGCGCCACCGCCTCCGGGTCGAACGTCACGGGGTCGGGCACGCCTGGTCTCCTCGCCGGGAAAGCTGCGACGCTGCTGGTGTCGCGCCCTATGCCTACCAGGACGCACCCGCCGCGGCGGCGCCCGGGCCGATGGTTCTGCTCATCCGGGCGAGAGGTATCCGGACACCGGTGGACGTGTCGTCGAGCTCCTCGTCGACGCGGTATCCCGCCGCCTCGTAGAGCGGCCGGCCCGCCACCGTCGCCATCAGCTCGGCGCGGGTGAACCCCTCGGCGGCCGCGGCCGCCTCGCAGCGCCGCAGGACCAGCATCCCGACCCCGCGCCGCGCGAAGCCGGGGTCGGTGTACATGGCGCGGATCCGGGCCGGCTGCGTCGCCGGGTCGAGCAGCGCGTCGTCGCGACCCGGGGTGTGGTCGCCGCCGTAGAGCGTGGTCCGCCTGCTCCAGCCCCCGCAGCCCGCAGGCCTGCCGTCGATCTCGACGACGACGTAGGTCCCGTCCTCGATCAGCCGGGTGTCCAGGCCCATGATCCGACGGCTCGCCCGGATCTGCTCGGCATCGAGCCAGGGGGTGAGCAGCCGCTCGATCGCGGCGTCGACCAGCGGGAGGAGGGCGGGGAGGTCGGCGACCGTCGCGAGCCTGCTGGTCATCGCCATGGGGCCGATGATGCCACCCGCGCCCGGCCCGCTGATCACGTGCGGGAGGATCGGCGCGTGACCGCGACCGTCTTCGTGCTCAACGGCCCGAACCTCAACCTGCTCGGCACCCGCCGGCCCGAGGTCTACGGCTCGACGACGCTGGCCGACGTCGAGGAGCTGTGCCGGGCCGAGGCCGCGGCCGCCGGATGGGCGTGCGAGTTCCGGCAGACCAACCACGAGGGCGAGCTCGTCGACTGGCTGCACGAGGCCGGCCGCACACCCGACTGCCCGGGCGTCGTGCTCAACGCGGGCGCCTACACCCACACCTCCGTCGCCCTCCACGACGCGATCGAGGCCGTCGACGTGCCCGTCGTCGAGGTGCACATCTCCAACGTGCACCGGCGGGAGTCGTTCCGGCACCACTCCTACCTCTCGCCGGTGGCCGCGGGGATCGTGGTCGGGTTCGGGGTGCCGGGCTACGCGCTCGCCCTGCGGGGGCTCGCGACCCGCGGCTGACCTGCCGACCTGCCGCCCCGAGCGTCGCCGGTGCAACCTGGCGGTCGTCGTGGCGCGTCGGGGGAGCGGTGAGGTTGCGCGCGTGCTGTCGGGCGCAACCACACGGTCGTCCTGGCGGCCGGCGGCAGCAGTGAGGTTGCGGGCGGGGTGGTTCGTCGGCCGGACGGGGCACGGCGCGGCGGGCCGGACGGGGCCGGGCGGGGTGCGTCGTCGGCCGGACGGAGGGCCTCCGTGCGGTCAGCGTGCGGTCAGCGTGCGGGCGGGTCGAACCGGCGGGAGAGCCGGGCGAAGGTCGCCGGGACGGCGCCGTGCACCCGTGCACCCAGGGTGAGCCAGCGCGGGACGAAGACCTCGGCCCGGTCGCGCCCCACCGAGTCCACGACCGCGGCCGCGACCCGATCGGCGCTCACCGGGCGCGGGAACCTCCGGTGGTACGGGGTCCCGCGGCGCGCGAAGTACGGCGTGTCGACGGCGCCGGGCAGCACGGTCGTCACGCGGACGCCGGACTCGAGGCGCACCGCGTCGGCGAAGCCGCGCAGGCCCGCCTTCGTCGCGGAGTAGACGGCCTCACCCGCCACCCCGATCGCGGCGACCGAGGCGACGAACACGACGTGCCCGTCCTGGTCGCGCAGCGTGGGCAGGAGGGCGTTCGTGAGCCGGATCGGGGCGTCGAGGTTCACCGCGAGCATGGCGGAGACGGCGTCGGGCGGGGTGTCGGCGACCGGCCCCGCCCACCCGAGCCCGGCGCCGTGCACGAGCAGCCGCACCCGCCCCTCGGCTGCGGACCGGACGGCCTCGACGCCGTCGGGCCGCGCGAGGTCGGCCTCGACGGCGGTCCCGCCGCAGGCCGCGGCGACCGCGGCGAGGCGGGTCCGGTCCCGACCGCTCACGACGACGTCCCAGCCCGCGGCGGCCAGCCGCAGCGCGACGGCCGCACCGATCCCCGACGACCCGCCCGTGACGACGGCCGTTCCTCCGGCAGGCGTGCTCACCCCGGCGCGGGTCCGACGTGACGCGCCCCGACGGCCTCCATCGCCTCCATGCGGTGCAGGAGATGGGTGCCGCGCGCGGTGATCAGCACGATCCCGGCGACGACGGTGAGGGCGGCGAGGCACTCCCCGGCCAGCATGCCGGGGCTGGTGTCGAGCTGCTCGCCCAACCACCCGACACCGATCAGCACACCCACCACCGGGTCGACGCTGGTGATGACGGCGACGGCGGGCGACATGAGCTTGCCCTGCTGGAAGGTGTTCTGGCTGAGCAGGAACCCGAGCGGCCCGATGACGCACACCACGTAGAGGGCCATGTGGCCGAACGGCTCGGTCCAGCCGACCCGCAGCTGGCCGGTGACGACCTTCATGAGCCCGGCCGTCACGCCGTAGAGGACGCCCGTCGCGGTCGCCAGCGCGAGCACCCGCGAGGGGTGCGAGACCGCGGCCGCGTAGACGAGGCAGCCGACGACGAGCGCGGCCAGCGCGATGGCCAGCGGGAGACCGTCGGCGAGATCGAGGCTCTCGTCGGCCCCCCCGGGAACGGGCCGGGCCAGGAGCAGGAACGCCGACAGCCCGGCGGCGCAACACAGCGCACCGAGCAGGATGAGGATGTCCGGGCGGCGCCGGGCCATCAGGGCGGAGAACCCCGCCGCGAACGCCACGCCGGTGACGAGTAGCGGCTGCACGACCGCGATCGGCCCGAACGCCAGTGCGACGAGCTGCAGCAGCAGCGCGGCGACCGTCGCGACCAGGCCGAGCATCCACATCGGCCGCCCGAACAGCTCGACGAGCAGCCGCGGGCTCAGCGTCGGGGCGAGCTCGACCTCCTTGGTCGCGCGCTGCTGCGCGGCGGTCGCCAGGCCGAAGCCGGCGGCACCCAGCACTGCCGCCGGGACGGCGATGAGCATGCCGGTCCCGGAGTCCATCGCCACCCCCTGTGGTCCTACCGGTGTGCGGTCACCCCCGGCCGCACACGTCACTCATATCGCGCAACGACGCCCGCAGACAATCAGGTATTCCCCCGAGAGCAGGCACGATACCGGCGTCGGCCGTCACACCCAGGGTGGTCCAGGGTCCCCAGTTGAGCGCACCGACGGCCAGACCGACGCCCTCGGCGAGTGGCAGCACGGGGTAGACCTCGCGGATCCGGGCGCCCTGCACGTGCAGCGGCCGGCGCGCGCCGGGCATGACCGAGGCGAGCAGATGGAAGAAGCGCCGCCCGTACACGCCCCCGACCAGCACCTCCTGGGCCCGTCCCGGCAGCGCGCCGAGGAGCTGCAGGACCGCGGCGGCGCCCTCGGGCTGGCCGCTCGCGGTACCGCGCTCCAGCAGCGCGGCCACCCGGGTGACGCGTTCGGCGGGGGTCATGGGTCCGGTCGGCAGGTCGACCGACACCGCGGCGGTCCGGTTCCCGCTCGACCGGCTGCCCACGCCGCGGGTCGTCCGTGTGGTGAGCGGCACCATCGTCCGGACGTGGTCGGGCGCGCCGCCGGCGTGCGCGGCCAGGTGGCGGTGCAGGAACTCGGCGACGACGGCGAGCACGAGCACCGTCGTCCCGACGCCGTGCGCCCGGGCCGCGTCGCGGACCTGCTTGCCGTCCAGCCGGACCCCGATTCGCCGCGGCCCCGGCGAGGACACCCCGCCCGACAGCGGGGAGCGCCCGGCCGTGCCCGCGAGCGCGAGGCCCGCGATCCCGCGTGCGACGCGGGCGCCCGCCCGGATCCGGTCGCGTCGCGTCCGGGGGGCGGCGGTCTCGCCGGGGCCGCGCGCGGGCAGGGCGGCCTCCTCGTCGGTGAGGAGCCGGATGAGCGCGTCGGTGACGGCCAGCCCGTCGCCGAGGGCGTGGTGGACCTTGGCGAGCACGCCGATGCCGTCGCCGCCGGTGTGCCGGGCGATCAGCAGCTCCCAGCCGGTCGCGACGGGGTCCACCGGCTCGGCGAAGAACGCCGTGAGCGCGTCGTCCCAGGTCTCGTGGTCGGCCCCGGGCCCGACGTGCACCGCCCGGGCCCGGACGTGCCGGGCCGGATCCGGGGCGGTGTCGACGACCCAGCGCCGCGCCCGGCCGGGCCGGGAGGGCGCGAGCCGGCGGGTGAGCAGTTCGATGTGGGCCGCGCGCTCGGTCACCAGCGACGCGACGTGCGCGCGCCAGCCCTCCGCGAGCGCCGGGTCGGTACCGGGACCGTCCGGGTCGTCGATGAGCAGCCGGGCGCCGACCTGCTGGGGTACCGCCGGGGTGGCGGCGTAGAGGAACAGCGCGTCCTGGCCGCGCACGCGCTCACCGGGCCGGGTCGTCGCGGCAGGGGCCGCGGCGGTGCTCGCGGCATCCGCGGCCGTGCTGCCGGTGGGGGACCCTGCGGCGGGGGACCCTACGGCCGGGACCAGCGCCGCCACGTCGGCGGCGAGGTCGGTGCCGTCGAGGCGGGCGCGCAGCCGGGCGGTGACGTCCGCGCGGGCCGCGGGGTCGGCGAGCGCCTCGACGGCGGCCCGGAGGTCGGCGGGGCCGGGGCACACCGTCGCCAGTCCCGCACCGGCCAGCAGCTCGGCGTTGGCCCGCCCGTGGCCGGGGATCGGGGCGAACAGCAGGAGGGGACGCGCGCACGCGATCGCCTCCAGCGCGGTCGCCCCACCGGCGTTGGTGACGACGGCGTCGCAGTCGCGGGTCGTCGCCGCCGGGTCGGAGACCCAGTCGACGACGTGCATCCGCACCCCGCGGGGATGCGCCCGCGCGACCTGTTCGAGCCGGGTCCGCACCGACGGCACCCGGCCCGCGCTGACCAGCACGTCCCCGCCGCCGTCGAGGACGGCCGTGCAGGCGCCCGCGACGTCGCCGAACGCCAGCGACCCGCACGAGACGTAGACCAGCGGCCGGGCGCGCACGGGCGCGTCGGACCCGGGCGGGGTGAACGCGCCGACGACGGGCAGCGCCGCGACGCGGACCGCCGCACCGGGGACCGCCCTGCGCAGCATCCGGGCGCCGTCCTCGGTGCTGACGAGGTGCACGTCGAGTGCCGCGTCGCCCCACAGCGGGTGCGGCGCAGGGTCGGCGACCAGCGCGACGGCCGGCATCGGCAGCCGCCCGGCGCGCCGCAGCCGGCCCAGGCCCAGCACGGCCTCGGGGAACGTCGCGACGACGAGGTCGGGCCGGTGGGCGTCGACCGCGGCGGCGATCCCGCGCGCGCTCCACCGCGACACGACCGCCCGCGTCCCCGCGCGGAACGGCGCGGCGTGCCACAGGAGCCGGAAGTACAGCTCGTAGAGCCACGGCAGCCGGCGCACGCAGCCGGCGTAGATCGCCGGGAAGAGCCGCCCCGCGCCCTGGCCCATCGCGTCGAGGGTCTCGGTCCAGGTCACCTCGACGCCGGGCCACAGTGCCCTGGCCCGCTCCTCGACGGCGCGCGCCGCGGCGTGGTGGCCCTCGCCGAGGCTGCCGGTGACGAGCAGGACGCGCCGCGGCGCACGGCCCGCGGCCGCGGTGGCGGGGCGGCCCCCGGCGACGGTGCGCACGTCGCCTGCCGGGGTCTCGGCACCGGTGGTCGTCCCGCTGGTCATCCCGCCATCCGTTCTGGTCGTGTCCGCGCTAGCGTGCGGTCGTGGAGCTGAGCGGCCCGGCCCCGGACGGACCTCCCGAGGGCCCGGGACACGTGCTGGTGCTGTCGGCGCCGGTGGGGGAGGGCCACGTCGCCGCGGCCCGGGCCCTCGCGACGCGGATGCGCGCGCTGTGGCCCCGCGCGGTCGTGCGCGAGGTGGAGAGCACCGGGAGCACCGCCCGCGACGCGGCGCTGGCGCGCAGCTACGCCGCGACGATGCGCTACGTCCCCGGCCTCTACGGCGTCGCCTACGACGCGTTGCTGCACGCCCCGCGCGCGGCGGCGCCGTTCAAGGCGGTGAGCGCGGCCCGGGTGGGTCACGACCTCGCCCCGCTCGTCGAGGCGGAGCGGCCCGACCTCGTCGTGTCGACCTACCCGATGACGACGGGCGGGCTGGCGTGGCTGCGCCGCCACGGGCGGCTGTCGGCGCGCAGCGTCGCCGTGGTCACCGACATGGCCGTGCACCCGTACTGGGCGTGGCGCGACGTCGACGAGACCTGGACGCTGCTGGAGTCCTCGCGCGAGCAGGCACTGACCGTCGTCCCGGGCGCCGACGTGCGGGTCGCCCCCGCGGCCGTCGACGTCCGCTTCGCCCCGCGGGACCGGCACGCCGCCCGGGTCGACCTCGGGCTGCCGGTCGTCGGCTTCACGGTGCTGGTCTCGGGCGGGTCGCTGGGCTTCGGCGACGTCGACACCGTGGTCGACGCCGTGCTGGCCGCCGCGACGGCGGACAGGCCGGTGCGGGTGGTCGTGCTGTGCGGGCGCAACGAGCGGCTCAAGCGCGACCTGGAGGCGCGGGGGCTGCCGGAGACGACGCTGCGCGCCGTCGGCTGGACCGACCGGGTACCCGATCTCATCGCGGCCGGCGACGTCGTGCTCACCACGGCGGGCGGGGTCATCGCGACCGAGGCGCTCGCCGTCGGACGGCCCGTGGTGTTCGCCACGCCGGTCGCAGGGCACGGCCGGGCCGGCGCCCGGCTCGCCGAGCAGGCGGGGCTCGCGCTCGTGTGCCCGCGTCCGGCCGACGTCACCGCCACGATCGCGCGGCTGGCCGCCGACCCGGACGCCGTGGCGCCGCTCGAGGCGCGGGCCGCGGAGTTCGGCGTCCGCGACCTCGACGCTGCGCTGCGCGAGCTGGCCGGCCGGGTGCGGACACCCGCGGGCCGGCCCTGAGCCGACGGGTCGGGGGCTCAGCCCACGCGCACCGGCGACGGCAGGCCGATCCGCAGCCGGATGCCCTGCCCGCGCATCGACCGGTGGAACCACCACAGCGACGCGACGATCCCGAGGCCGACCAGCGAGTACGACCCGGCCGTGGACACCATCAGGTAGTTGCCGACGGTCTGGGTCGCCAGCACCGCGAGCGTCGTCGCCCCGTTGACGAGGAAGACGATCGCCCACAGCAGCGACACCCGCTTGAAGAACCGCTTCATGTGCGGGTGGTCGGTCAGCGTGTCGGGGAACGCGCAGAAGTCGTCGGCCAGCTTGGCCAGCAGCGGACGCTCGAA
Organism: Pseudonocardia sp. D17; assembly: GCF_036984265.1. Taxonomy (NCBI): domain Bacteria; kingdom Bacillati; phylum Actinomycetota; class Actinomycetes; order Pseudonocardiales; family Pseudonocardiaceae; genus Pseudonocardia; species Pseudonocardia sp. D17. Next base: position 64,478 of record NZ_BPRG01000199.1, read on the forward strand.
GCCGAGGGTCACCAGCAGCGCCAACGCGAACACGAAGTTCTGCACCGTCGGCTGCAGGAAGTACAGGAACGCACTCCCCGTGCAGAAGCCCACCACCGTCCGCGCCAGCAGCAGCAGCGTGCTGATCACCAGGATCGCGGGGATCTTCCGGCGCAGCACCACCCGCCGCCCGATCGCCACCGCCGACCACGCGAGCGCGGCCAGCAGCCCCGCGTCGAAGCCGGCCTGGGTGAACAGCACCCAGAACAGCGCGAGCGGGACGAGCGTCGACTCGAGCAGCGGGCGTCCCGCCTGTCGCAGTAACGACCCGATGGGGGGCAGGTGGATCAGGGTCGTCATGCGGTGGTGGTCCGGCATCCGCGCGGTCCGCCTCTCCGGGGGGGTTCGGGGTCTCCGAAGCATATCGGTCCCGATAACGAGGAGGTAACGGGGCTGCTGTCCGGTTCGCGGCAGCTCGTGCCGAACGGGCCGTCTCTGACGTGGCGGGCCTCAGCTTCCCGCCGCGGCGCGGATCGACTCGCGCAGCGACCCCATGGTCGCAAACACCGCCGACGGCTCGTACCCGCAGTGCGCCATGCAGTTGGCGCACCGCTCGTCCTTACCGCGACCGAACGCATCCCAGTCGGTCTCCTCCAACAGTTGCCTGTAGGAAGAGGTGTACCCGTCATCGAGCAGATAACACGGCTTCTGCCAGCCGAGCAAGGAATACGAGGGAATCGCCCACGCCGTGCAGTCCAGGTCGACCTTGCCCTCGAGGAAGTCCAGGAACACCGGCGAGTGGTTGAGCCGCCACTTCTTGCGCCGCCCACCGTCGAACGCCTTGCGGAACAGCTCGCGGGTCTGCTCGACGCCGAGCCAGTGCTCCTGGTCGGGCGCCTTCTCGTAGGCGTAGCCGGGCGAGATCTGCATGTTGTCGATGCCGAGCTCGTCGTTGAGGTAGTCGAGCACGTCGATGACGTCCTGCGGCGTGTCGGTGTCGAAGAACGTCGTGTTCGTGTTCACCCGGAAGCCGAGCTCCTTGGCCTGCTTGATCGCGGCCACGGCCTGGTCGAACACGCCGTCCTTGCTCACCGACGCGTCGTGGCGCTCGCGCAGCCCGTCGATGTGCACCATCCACGCGAAGTTCTTGTGCGGGGTGAACTTGTGGATGTGCTTGGGCAGCAGGACCGCGTTGGTGCACAGGAAGACGATCTTGTTGCGGTCCAGCAGCTGCCGGACGATCTCATCGATCTGCGGGTGCATGAGCGGCTCGCCGCCCGCGATCGAGACCATCGGCGCGCCGGACTCCTCGATCGCCGCGACCGCCTGCTCGACGGGCATCCGCTGCTTGAGCAGGGCGGCCGGCTGCTGGATCTTGCCGCAGCCGTTGCACTTGAGGTTGCAGGCGAACAGCGGCTCGAGCTCGACGAGCAGCGGGAACTTCTCGACGCGCTTGATCTTCTGCTTGATCAGGTAGGCACCCAGCCGAACCGACTGGCGAAGCGGCATGGCCATTAGTGGCTCACCTCCTTGGGAAGGGTGAATCGGACGTGCTCGGATCCGGTCGAGGTGGCCGTGACGGTCACCGGGCCGAGCCCGGACAGGCAGCTGACGACCTCGTCCACGAGGTCGTCGGGGGCGGACGCGCCGGCCGACAGCCCGACCCGGCCCACCCCGGCCAGCCAGGAGAGGTCGAGCTCGGACACGTCGTCGACGAGGTGGGCGGGCACACCCTGGCGGGCGGCGACCTCGGCGAGGCGCCGCGAGTTCGACGAGTTGGGCGACCCGACCACGATGACGAGGTCGACGTCGGCAGACACCGCGCGGATGGCGCGCTGCCGGTTGGTCGTCGCGTAGCAGATGTCGTCCTGGCGGGGCGCCGCGATCGACGGGAACCGCTCGCGCAGGATCGCCGCGATCCGCTCGGCCTCGTCGACGGCGAGCGTCGTCTGCATCGCGTACGCGACCCGCGTGGGGTCGGGGACCTCGACGGTGCGCGCGGACTCCTCGTCCTCGACCACGGTCACCCGCGCGGGGGCCTCGCCGACGGTGCCTTCGACCTCCTCGTGGTCGGAGTGGCCGATGAGCAGCACGGACTCGCCACGGCGGGCGTGCCGCCGGACCTCGGTGTGCACCTTGGCCACGAGGGGGCACGTGGCGTCGACGACCGAGAGCCCCCGGGCGTCGGCGTCGGCGCGGATCGCGGGGGAGACACCGTGTGCGGCGAGCACGACGTGCGCCCCGGGCGGGACCTCGTCGACCTCCTGGACGAACACCGCGCCGCGGTCGGTCAGCCGGCGCACGACGTGGGCGTTGTGCACGATCTGGCGGCGCACGTAGACGGGGGCGCCGTAGCGGTCCAGCGCCCGGTCGACGATCTCGATGGCCCGCTCGACCCCCGCGCAGAACGACCGCGGCTCGGCCAGCCGCACGGTGCGCGGTCCGGTCGCGTCGAGCCACGTGCGCAGCGCGGGCGCCGCCCGGCGCAGGGTCCGCAGGGCCGTCAGGCCGCGCACCGGGGTCCCGGGCCGCAGCAGCGGGGCCCCGGGCGTGTCGACGACGACGCGCACCACCGCGAACGGTCCGCCCGCCGCGGCCGCCGCGAGGTCGGCGGACTCCATGTCGACGACGAGCGCACCCGTCGTGGCCAGCGCGATCCGCTGGTCGCCGTCGACGACCTGCGGCGTGCTCACGACCGGTCCGACGTGCACGCGCAGTCCCAGCGCGCGCAGCGCGGCGGCGAGCGGCCGGGCCGTCGGCACGGCGACGGGCCCGCGCGCGCCGGTGCCGTCGCGGACCTCGTCGGCGACGACGACGTCGCCCGGCTCCAGGTGCGGGGCGAGCGCACCGGCGACGCCCGCGACGAGCACCGGGCGCGGCCCGTCGACGGCGAGCGCGCGCGCGGTGCCCGCGGCGCGCCGGCCCATCCCGGTGCGGACGAGCCTGACCCCGGCCAGCGCGTCCCCGTCGAGCGCGCGGCGTTCGACCGCCAACGGTGCGCACACGACCGGCGGTCCGAGGGTGTGGGGCAGCGGGGCCGTCATCGGGTGCCCTCGCCGTGGACGTAGCGGCCGAGCGCCGACACCGGGAAGACCATCCGGTAGAGGTGGTAGCGGATGTAGAACGCGCCGGGGAAGCCGGTGCCGGTGTAGAGCGTCTCCTCCCACGACCCGTCGGGGAGCTGGGTGTCGACCAGGTACCGCACGCCGCGGGCGGTCGCGGCCGAGTCCCGCTCGCCCGCGGCCAGCAGCGCGAGCAGTGCCCACGCCGTCTGCGACGGTGTCGACGCGCCCTTCCCGATCCACGCGGGGTCGTCGTAGGAGCGCAGGTCCTCGCCCCAGCCGCCGTCGTCGTTCTGGTGGCGTTCCAGCCAGGCGACGGCCCGGCGGATCGACGGCGCCGTGGGGGACACCCCGGCGGCGACGAGTGCGGGGACGACGCCGCCGGTGCCGTAGACGTGGTTGGCGCCCCAGCGGCCGAACCAGGAGCCGTCGGGCTCCTGCGCGGCGAGCAGCCAGTCGACGCCGCGCCGGCAGGCGTCGGTGCCGGCCAGGCCCTCCGCGGCCATCATCTCGACGACGTGCGCGGTGACGTCGGCCGACGGCGGGTCGATGACGGCGCCGAAGTCGCAGAACGGCAGCTTGGTGATCAGCTCCCGGGTGTTGTCGGCGTCGAAGGCGCCCCAGCCGCCGTCGCTCGACTGCATGCCGACGGTCCACGCGACACCGCGGTCGACGGCGGCCCGCAGCCGTGCCGGGTCGGGATGGGCGACGCGGCGCAGCGCGAGCACGACCTCCGCGGAGTCGTCGGTGTCGGGGTAGCCGTCGTTGTCGAACTCGAACGCCCAGCCGCCGGTGGGAATGTCCGGCCGGCGGACGGCCCAGTCGCCCCGGACGTCGCGGACCTCCTCGGCGAGCAGCCAGTCGGCGGCGGCGAGGACGTCGGGGTCGTCGGCGGGGACGCCGGCGTCGAGGAGCGCGGTGACCGCGAGGCAGGTGTCCCACACCGGGGACTGGCAGGCCTCCAGCCGCCGCACGACGCCGTCGGGGGTGTCCTCGCGGACCAGGAACCGGTCGAGCCCGCGCAGGCCGGCGGCGACGGCGGGGTGGTCGAGCGGGTAGCCGAGCAGGTGCAGGGCCAGCAGCGAGTACACCCACGGCGGCTGGATGCCGCCCCACGAGCCGTCGGCCTCCTGACGGGCCAGTACCCACTCCGCGGCGCGGCGCATGGCGAGCCTCCGCAGACCGCGCAGCGGGCGCCGGGAGTACGCGTGCAACACGCGGTCGAGCCGCTGGAACGCCCCGGCCCACGTCCAGGGCCGCGCGGGCGGGGGCGGCACCGCGCCGGTGCGCAGCTCGTCGACACCGAAGGGGAGCGGGCGGCTGGGCCGCAGCGTCGCGACCACGGTCAGCGGGACGACGGTCTGGCGCGCCCAGCAGGCCCAGTCGTAGACGTTGAGCGGGAACCACTTCGGCAGGAAGATCAGCTCGGGTGGCATGTCCGGGAGCTCGTCCCAGGACCAGAGACCGAACAGGGCCAGCCAGATGCGGGTGAAGACGCGGGTGCGCTCCAGGCCGCCGTGGGCGAGGACGTGGTGCTGCGCGCGACGCATGTGCTCGGCCGCCGGGTCGTCGCCGGCGAGCCGCAACGCGACCCAGGCCTCGACCGTCGTCGACAGGTCGGGCGGGCCGTCCTGGAACGTCGCCCAGGTGCCGTCGGCGCGCTGACGGGAGCGGATCCAGCGGGCCGCCTCCGCGGTCTCGGTCTCGGTGCGGATGCCGAGGAACTCCCGCAGCAGCAGGTCCTCGGCGTCCATCGTGACGTTCGTCTCGAGCTCGCCCTGCCACCAGCCGTCGGGGTGCCGGCCGGCGCGCAGGAACGCGACGGCGGCGTCCAGCGCGGCCCGCGGCGTGCGGGTCGCGAGGAGCTCCGGCGCGGTGAGGGTCATCAGAACTCCCTGTCGACGAGGTGGTGTGCGACGGCGACGAGCTCGGCCGTGGGGCCGGGGAGGAGCCCGGCGCCGGTCACGGCGTCGAGTGCGCGGTCGCGGCGGCGGCGGGCCTCGGCGGCGGCCCACTCGCGGCCGCCGCCCTGTTCGACGAGCCGCGCCGCGGCGTGCAGCTCGTCGTCGGTCGGGTCGCCGTCGGCGGCGAGCCAGTCGCCGAGCTCGCGGCCGATGTCCCCGCCGTTGCGGATCGCGTAGGTGACCGGCAGCGACTTCTTGCGCGACCGCAGGTCCGACAGCACCGGCTTGCCGGTGACGCCCGGGTCGCCCCAGATTCCGAGCAGGTCGTCGACCAGCTGGAACGCCATCCCGACCTCGTGGCCGTAGGTGTGCAGCGCCTCGGTCTGCGCGGCCGGGGCGCCCGCGAGCACCGCGCCGATCGACGCGCTCGCCGCGAGCAGCGACCCCGTCTTGCCCGCGGCCATCGACAGGCACTCGTCGACCCCGACGTCGTCGCGCGACTCGAACGCGAGGTCCTCGGCCTGGCCGCGGATCAGCTCCCGGGTGGTGACGGCGAGCAGCCGGGCGGCCGGCGCCGCGTGCGGCGACGGCGCCTCGAGCAGCACCTCCTGCGCGAGCGCCAGCATCGCGTCGCCGCACAGGATCGCCGACGACGCGCCCCACTGCACCCACACCGTCGTGCGGTGCCGGCGTTCGGTGTCGCCGTCCATCAGGTCGTCGTGCAGCAGCGAGAAGTTGTGCACCAGCTCGACGGCGACCGCCCCCGGTACGCCCACCTCGACCCCGGCACCGGCCGCGGCGGCCGAGAGCAGCGCGAGCGCGGGCCGGACGGCCTTGCCGCCGCCCGCGCCGGGTGACCCGTCGAGCTCGGTCCAGCCGAGGTGGTAGCGGGCCTGGGTGCGGCTGGCGTCGTCGAGGCGGTCGACGGCGGCCTGCAGCGCCGGGGTGACGGTGTCGCGGCCGCGCCGCAGCACCGCGGTCGCCACCTCCCGGTGGCCGGCACCGTGGTCCGGGGACCCGGGCACCGCCCGGCTGCCCAGTGTCGCGGTCATGCCGCCGCCCCCGCGGCGACGGTCGCACCGGAGTCGGCGAGGACCGCGGCGGCCGCGGCGTCACCGCTGCGCACCGCGCCCTCCATCGTCGCGGGCCACCCGGTGGCGGTCCACGCGCCGGCCAGGGCGAGGCCCGCCAGCCCGGACACCGGCCCGGGACGCAGCGCGGCCTGCCCGGGGGCGGCGCGGAACGTCGCGTGCGGCTCGCGCGTCACGAAGAAGTCGAGCACCCGGGCCGTGGCGGCGGCGGGCAGCACCGCGGCCAGCGCCGGGAGCATCCGGTCGCGCAGCGCGGCGACGGGCAGCCCGATCAGGTCGTCGGCCGCCGACAGCGACACCGCCAGGTACTGCGCGCCCGGCGGATGCACCGACTCCGCGCCCGACGAGGCCGTCCGGTCGAACACCCACTGCACCGGGCCGTCGACGGCGGCGGCGAACTCGTGGTGCAGCACCCGCCGGTCGTAGACGACGTGCACGTTGACGATCGGGGAACTGCCGAGCCGCCCGGCCCAGCCGTCGGGCAGGTCGACGGCGCCGGCCGGCAGCAGCCGGGTCGCGGCGGCGGGGGGCACGGCGGACACGATCCGGTCGGCCACGATCTCCTCCTCTCCTGCGGGTCCGGCGGTGCCGGGCCCGGCCTGCGCTTGGGTGTCCCGTCCGGTTCGGGCGGTGGTGCGGGTGACGGCGACCCGCCAGCCGTCGGGGGCCGGGGTGAGCGACCGGACCCGGGCCGAGGTCCGGACGTCGACGCCGGCGGCGCGCAGTGCGCGGCGGGCGGCGTCGTCGTGGAGGCGGCCCAGCGGCACCCGGGCCCAGCCGATGTCGCCCGCCGCGGCGTCGGTCAGCAGGCCGAGCTGGAACACGGTGGCGGCCAGTGCGAGCGAGGCCTCGTCGGCCCGGGCGTTGAGCGTCGCGATGCCGACGAGGTCCCACAGCGTCTCGACGGCCCGCGGCCGCTGCCCGTGCGCCGCCAGCCAGTCGCCGAACGTCCGGGCGTCGACCGCCGGGTCGGTGGGGTCGACGCGGCCGAGTGCGAGCGCCGCGCCCAGCACCCGCACCCGATCGGCGACGGGCATCGGCCGGTAGCGCAGCAGCGCCGCGCCGAGGTGCAGGGGAGCAGGCAGCCCGCTGCGGCGCAGGCGCGACGGAGCCGCACCCGGCGCGAGCACCGGGATGTCGAGACGGTCCTGCAGACCGACGTCGGCCGTGACCCCGAGCCGGTCGAGCAGCGCCAGGTAGGAGGTGCAGCAGCGCAGCACGACGTGCTGGCCGGTGTCGACGTCGAGCTCGCCGCGCCGGAAGGAGCCCGCG